>NZ_JASDCB010000024.1:0-57415 GCF_030408135.1 Pseudoalteromonas sp. APC 3691
AAGCTACTTTCTGTTACCGCTCGACTTGCATGTGTTAGGCCTGCCGCCAGCGTTCAATCTGAGCCATGATCAAACTCTTCAATTAAAAAGTTTTATGTCTTTCGACAGCTCAATGAATTCTGAATTTATTTTAATATCTTTCGATATTGAATTGACTGTGCCGAATAATTACCGAAATAACTATTCTGTTGGTCACTCAGCTTTCAATTGAGACTCTAATTTTTTTGCCTCGCTACCTAAGTAGGCTGGCTGTTAGAACTCAATCTGTACGAGTGCCCACACAGATGATTGCTTTATATTGTTAAAGAACGTTTTGAGTCGCTTTAGCGTCTCAAGGGATGCGAATAATACACCCTTTATTTTTCGAGTCAACACTTAGTTTTAAACTTTCTTTTGGAATATTTAAAACCGAAGTTTTATTTAACTCTCTGAGTTGTTCCTGCCTCGCTATGCGTTGGCGTTTCCCGTCTCAGTGGGGTCGCATTATAGGGAGATTCGAGCGGGGGTCAATGTTTTATTTCAGCTTTTTGACAATTAAATGAATTTAGTATGAAAGCTATACAAATAAAGGGCTACAGGATACTTTTAGTTTAAAAAACACGCACAACATATGTATCTATTGATGAGGTATTAGTAAGGTTTAAACTAAGCTGTATGTTAAACAAACAACACACAGCTTTATTTTAAATTAAAGGTTTATTTAGATGCTATTTCCCATACGGCAATGGAGCCTGATATTTCATTTCCAACGATTAATAGTGGGTTTCCTGTAGCACTTTGCTCAGCTGGAACGAATTCCATTCCTTCAGGCGCTAAATCGCCTGTAATATTAGCGTCTTTAATTAAGCCTCTATTATAGAAGTAGTCTTCAAACTGCACATTATATGGATTGGTAATATCATAAACCATAATCCCACCCATACGCTCGAGCCCTATAAAAGCAAATGTACGATCGTCAATTTTACCAATAGTCAGCGCTTCTGGCTCTGCGCCTTTATCATCTGAACGTGAGTCACCTTTGTTTTCATCTTCATTGTTGTTAAACGCTTCACCATGAACCGATGCAGTAATACGACCTATATCATCGCCTGAATCAAACACCACCAGCCCATTGCTGTCCCAAATGGTAAACGAACGTGCACCATAAGCATAAAGCGATTCGTATTGGCCATCGTTATTAGTATCGCCTTTTATTGTTGTTACTTTTAAGCGACCAATATCATCATCGTCATTATTTAAGTAATCAAAATTAGCTGCAAGCATTAAATCTTCAACGCGGCTCTCATCTATATAAGCTAAGCAGCCGTCGTCTTTATCGTAATCAAGTCCGCCCTTTGCTATACAGTCTGCTTCATCCGCTGTATCAAAAAAGTATTCTCTTGCGTCACCTTCGTTGGCAGTAACTATAAAGTTAGCGCCTTTCCAACTAAAGCTTGAGATAGTATCGGGCTGGTACATACCATAAAGCCCTGGGTATGATTTAAAATTCACGCCGCCGTCTTTATCTGAGGCATCAAGTTGTAAGCTTGACCAATCTTTAAAGCCTAAGCCTTTTAGCTCAAGGCTGTTGTCTTGTAGGTTAACTATTGCAAGTGCATTGTTTTCTTGAATAGATACATAAGCATATTTGTTATCTTTAGAAATGCTAACGTACTCGGGCTCTAAATCCATAGCTACTGTGGTATTTATCAGATTACCGTTTATAGTACGACCATTTGGGTTTGCAAAAACTACCCCTTGTGCTTCTAGTTCGGTTTGTTTGTTGTTATAGGCTTTAAAATCAATATTTATTGCTGTATCGGCTATTACATTATTTGTTATATCGATAATACTAATAGAACCTTCAGGATCTACGCTGTAGTCGCCACTTGGTTCACCTTCGTTAGCAACCACTGCCTTTGCGCCATCATGGGTGAACGTCACCATGTCTGGTAAAAATCCGACCGTTATATTTTTAATAAATACAGGTGAGTCGCCGCTTATATCGTAAAAAGCAATTTGACCTGCATCACCCGTGCTTTTAGCAGCCATTGCGACCGCTAGTAAATTATTATTTTCATCAATAGCAATGCTGTTTGCATCGCCTTGGGTATGCTCATTTAAAGACAGCATAATAACGGACGTTAAATTTGTGGCGCTGATAACCCCTTCGTTATCTTTAACGAGTGCGGCAGTATCAAAGGTGTCGGCGGGTAAAATATTAATAACTGCGTCATCGCCTGAACTGTTAATAGCGTAAATCCATTTTTTAGATGCTTGGTAAGCAACTATTTCAGCGGCACCTTCTGGACTTTGTGCATTTAATACTCCCCTTCCTACGAGGCTAATATTTAATACTGAATTAGCATTTACACCATTTATCCCATTAGCTCCAGTTGTGCCTTGTTCTCCCTGTAATCCTTGAGAGCCGTTTTGGCCATCGTCACCATCAAGTGAGCAACCAGTAAGAACAGATATAAGTGACAGCGCAATAATTGATTTTTTAAACATGTGATTTTCCTTAGTATTGTATTTGCTAAATATCAACACACAGGCATGACAAGATTATGGCAGTTTTATTTTGATTAGCTTTCGGCAATAAAAAAGCGAGTGTTAAACTCGCTTGCAGCTAAGGAGTAGCTTATTACCCATGAAATCAGCTTTGTAGCTAAAAGCTATTAATATACTCATTACGCTTTTTTCGAGCTTCTTTTATAAACTCTTTTAGCTCATCAACAGAAGGCTCAATACCTTGTTGGTTTTTTTGCTCGAACCAATCGGCTATATCATTGATTATGACAGAGCCATCTTGTAAGCATAACTCATCGTTTTTTAGCCAAACATCAGGCGCTCGAAGTGAGGATCCTGTATACCAACTACAATAAGTGTAACCTTTGCTTTTTAAATTAGACTCTATGACAAGATTCGTCGGGATTGATAGAATTAATAAAACAATTAAACCTACAACTGCACTTTTAAATGCATTAATTAAAGTTAACTTTATATCAAACCCCAAAAAACGCTGTAAAGTCGATAAAAACGTTAGAAATAGGCAAGGTAATAATAAAAAAGATAATAGTATGGTGGCTTGCTCTTTGATAAAAAATTGAGGCTGACTAGCTAAAAATATAGTTTCCACTTCGGAAAAAAAATTTAAGGCTATTTTATAGCACAGCCCTCCACTAACAATTAACAAGAAAAAAACAGATGCTAATTCTTTAATATTTACAAGAGATAACTTTTTATCTGCTTTTTTCCATTCTAAAAACTTCACAAGTTATAAGACCTAGTTTTTAAACATAGGAACTCCAAAGATTTCATGTAAAAATTCATTTGGATTTTCTTTATATTCGCTATTAATTTTTTGCGCTCCAGCCTTAATTTTAATTACACCACTCTGTATCTTATTTTCAATATTTCTTAACTCATCAGAAAGTACTTTTACATAATCACTGGTATCCGAAAATGCAATTGAAAAAGCCACCCCAACGATTACAACAACCAACAAGGGCATTAATAATGTAGCAGCAATTATTGTTGCTAAACCAGCTGCCTATGCGACACCTAATATTGTACTAGTAGTCATAATAGCAGCTCCAACTACAGCCATATCTACGGCTACACCTGCCACTAAGTCATGCCATTTTTTTTGATCGTTTAAAAGATAGTCTGTAGCATGAAATGTCACTGAAATTACTAGAGTGAGTACAAACCCACCCTTTATGGCTTTTACAGCTTCTAATTTACCGACACCGATAGTAAAAAGTTTGGGGTTACTTGCTAAATAACGAGTACCCGTTAAATGAGCTCTGATACCAGGGTAAGAAGACATTATAATAGCGGGGGAACCATTATAAACTTTAATTTTAAACTTACCGAAAACATTACCTTGGCGCTGCATTGCAGCCGCAATAATGGCTAATGCCTTCATATCATCAAATAAAGGGTATAACCCACCTCCTGTCTTTAATGGATCGTTAATTCGTTTCCATTTACCTGATAGAAGACTTTTAATTTGATTTTGACGTTGCCTTTCGGCAATAGCACAGCGAGCATATGCTGATATAAGAGTTCCTTGAGTGTATTTTTTAATCCGTTAACCATTAGTTTAAATAACAGCCAAAATATAAACAATAAAAAAGCGAGTATATAACTCGCTTTAAAAAGGTGTTGGCTTATTATTTTTTAACTGGGCGTTTCCAACCCGTTAAATTACGCTGTTTAGAGCGTGCTATTGCTAATTGGTCATCTTCAACGGTACTGGTGATCACAGAGCCTGCACCAATTGTTGCAGTTGCGCCTATATTTACTGGGGCAACGAGTGATGAATTAGAGCCAATAAAAGCATTATCGCCAATAATAGTTTTTGATTTATTAACACCATCATAGTTGCAGGTAATAGTGCCAGCGCCAATATTCACCTTTTCGCCAATTTCAGCATCACCTAAATAACTTAAGTGGTTGGCTTTTGAGCCTTTGCCTAAACGGGTTTTTTTCATCTCAACAAAGTTACCAATGTGTGAGTCTTCTTCCATAACAGCGCCTGGGCGAAGGCGAGCATAAGGGCCTAGCGTACATTTAGCAGCTACGCTTGCATCTTCAATTAGGGTATTAGCCTTTATTACCACGTTATCGCCTATGGTACAGTTTTTAAGTACACAGTTAGGGCCAATTTGTACATTGTTACCAAGGGTTACATCACCTTCAAAGATAACGTTTATATCAACTAATACGTCTTCGCCTGTTTTAACATTTCCGCGAACATCAATACGAGCAGGGTCGGCCAGGGTAGCGCCATTTAACATTAACTCTTCTGCTTGCCATGCTTGGTAAGCGCGCTCTAAGCCTGCAAGTTGTACACGGTTATTTGCGCCTTCAACTTCCATTGCATGATCTGGTTGCGCTGAAGTGATCTCTACGCCTTCATTGTGAGCCATTGCAACGATATCTGTTAAGTAGTACTCGCCTTGTGCATTATTGTTAGATAAGTTACCTAACCATGTTTTTAATAGCTTACCGTTAACAGCCATAATGCCTGTATTTACTTCGTTAATAAGTAACTGCTCTGAGCTTGCATCTTTTTGCTCAACAATACCGACTAACTTACCACCGACACGAAGCATGCGACCATAGCCATTTGGGTTTACCAAATTTACCGTTAATACCGCTAAACCATTTTTAGGTGTTGCAGCTAATAAACGCTCTAGAGTTGATTGTTTTGTTAGCGGTACATCGCCGTATAAAATCAATACTGTGTCTTCATCGTTAATATGAGAGTTGGCTTGCGCGACTGCGTGGCCAGTACCAAGTTGCTCTGCTTGAAGTACCCAATTTACATCGTTATCGGCAAGTTGCTGTTGTAATAGTTCGCCGCCGTGTCCGTAAACTAAGTTTGTAGTCGTTGCACCTAATGCCATCGCATTATCAATAACGTGCTGTACCATTGGTTTACCTGCAACATTGTGCAAAACTTTAGGTAGAGCAGAACGCATACGAGTACCTTTACCCGCAGCAAGAATAACAGTTGTTAGAGCCATTAAAACAATTTCCTTTTTCCGTTGTTTTAGCTAAATAAGTATTATGTTTGTGCAGAAGATTACGTAAATCACTTTTTATGCAGATACTCAGTAGGTTAGTTTATTCGTACTGAATCTTGACTGAAAAACACACTTAATTGGATGACGTTATTGTAGCGAGGATTGGTGAAGGATATAAGTGATAAAGCACAGATAATAGTCTGATAGACCTGTTATTTAACAATTATAAATAAGCGATACACCATGTTTAAATTACAGACACAAAAAAGCCCACATAAAGTGGGCTTTTCAAAACCGGATAGGCTTACTTGTGACGTAATTGCTGAATTACGCGTAACTGAGCAACTGCTTCTGCCAGTCGCGTAGCCGCTTGTTGATAATCAAACTCAACAGCTGACGAATTCGCCATATGTTCTTCAGCTTCACGTTTAGCTTTTTGTACAGAATCTTCATCTAAATCTTCACCACGAACCGCAGTATCTGCAAGAATCGTGATGTGATTTGGTTGAACTTCTAATGTACCGCCAGCAACATATAACACATCTTCGTGACCATATTGCTTAACTAAACGTACCATACCAGGTTTAAGGGCAGTTAGTAGTGGAGCATGACCTAGGTTTACACCCAGCTCGCCTTCACTACCAGATACTTGAATCGATTCAACAAGACCAGAGAACAAGCTCTGCTCTGCGCTTACTACGTCAAGATGTACAGTCATAGCTGTCATACTACCCTCCTAGTTACATGCCTTTGGCTTTTTCTTGAGCTTCTTCGATAGAGCCAACCATGTAAAACGCTTGCTCTGGAAGCTCATCAAACTCGCCGTTTAAAATGCCTTTGAAGCCAGCAATTGTATCTTTCAGTGATACGTATTTACCAGACGCGCCTGTAAACACCTCTGCCACGAAGAATGGCTGAGATAGGAAACGTTGGATTTTACGTGCACGAGATACAAGTTGCTTATCTTCGTCAGAAAGCTCGTCCATACCTAGGATTGCAATGATGTCTTTAAGTTCTTTGTAACGCTGAAGAACTGTTTGAACGCCACGTGCTGTATCGTAGTGCTCTTGACCAATTACTTGTGGGTCAAGTTGACGTGAAGATGAATCAAGTGGGTCTACCGCTGGGTAGATACCAAGTGATGCGATATCACGTGAAAGTACTACTGTTGCGTCTAAGTGAGCAAAGGTAGTTGCTGGAGATGGATCTGTTAAATCATCCGCAGGTACGTATACCGCTTGGATTGATGTAATTGAACCAGTCTTAGTTGAAGCGATACGCTCTTGAAGCACACCCATTTCTTCAGCAAGTGTAGGCTGGTAACCTACCGCTGATGGCATACGACCAAGAAGTGCAGATACTTCAGTACCAGCAAGTGTATAACGGTAGATATTATCTACGAAGAAAAGTACATCGCGACCTTCATCACGGAACTTTTCAGCCATAGTAAGGCCTGTTAACGCTACGCGTAAACGGTTACCTGGAGGCTCGTTCATCTGACCGTATACAAGCGATACTTTATCAAGTACGTTTGAATCGTTCATCTCATGGTAGAAATCGTTACCCTCACGCGTACGCTCACCAACACCTGCGAATACTGAGTAGCCGCTGTGCTCGATTGCGATGTTACGGATAAGTTCCATCATGTTTACAGTTTTACCAACACCGGCACCACCGAATAAACCAACTTTACCACCTTTAGCAAACGGACATACAAGGTCGATAACCTTGATACCAGTTTCTAAAAGCTCAACTGAACTTGATTGCTCTTCGTATGAAGGCGCTGCACGGTGAATAGACATACGGTCTTCTTCGCCGATTGGACCCGCTTCATCGATTGGCTCACCAAGTACGTTCATGATACGACCAAGTGTTGCTTTACCAACTGGAACTTGAATCGATTCACCTGTATTCATAACTAAAGCACTACGACGTAAACCATCAGTAGTACCCATAGCGATAGTACGCACTACACCGCCACCTAGCTGTTGTTGAACTTCTAAAGTCAAACCAGCTAAATCGCCATCTGTTACTCTTAGTGCGTGGTATACCGCTGGCACGCTATCTTGTGGAAATTCAATATCCACAACGGCGCCGATAATTTGGACGACCTTACCTAAACTCATGTCTATTCCTCTCGTTAATCTTTACCCGAAGCATTAAACTGCTGCTGAGCCAGAACAAATCTCACTAATTTCTTGTGTGATTGCTGCTTGGCGAGCCTTGTTATAAACAAGCTGTAGCTCGTCCATAAGGTCACCTGCGTTATCAGTTGCAGCTTTCATTGCAACCATACGAGCAGCCTGTTCTGAGGCAGCATTTTCTACCACACCTTGGTATGCTTGAGACTCAATAAAGCGTACTAACAAAGACTCTAAAATAGCCTCTGGGTTTGGCTCGTATAAGTAATCCCATGTGTGAGCAGATACTTCTTCTTCAGCTTTTGGCAAAGGGAGTAACTGATCTATAATTGGCTCTTGCTTCATGGTATTAACGAATTTGTTATATACCAAGAATAAACGGTCTATTTTGCCTTCAGAAAATGCATCAAGCATAATTTTTACAGGACCAATAACGTCTTGTACTGAAGGTTTATCTCCTAGGCCCGCTTTTTTAGCGAGTAGTTGACCACCAAAACGTTGAAAGAAGCCTGCTGCCTTACTACCTAAAGTAGCAAATTCAGCATCAACACCTTTCTCTTTCCACGCTTTAACATCAAGTGCAACTTTCTTAAACTCGTTTGAGTTTAAACCGCCACACAGACCACGGTCTGTAGAGATAACAATATAACCAACTCGTTTCACTTCACGTTCTTTTAAGAACGGGTGAGTAAAATCAAGATTTGCTTGAGCAACACGACCAATTACTTCACGTAATTTATTAGCGTATGGACGGCTTGAAGCAACGCGTTCTTGCGCCCTTTTCATTTTAGACGCAGCAACCATTTCCATTGCGCTAGTGATCTTTTGAGTATTTTTAATACTCCCGATCTTGCTTTTAATCTCTTTTCCGCTGGCCATGACTCTCTCTCCGAATCAAGGTGTGCTTTAGTTTCCTAAAGCGCACCATTAATAACTAAATTACCAAGTTTGCGTAGACTTGAACTTCGTAAGAAGTTCTTTAAGCTGCGCTTCGATCTCGGCATTCAAGTTACCAGTTTCATTGATTTGAGCCACAAGCTCTGCGTATGTGCTAGTTGCATAAGAAAGTAAAGCTGCTTCAAAGTCACCGATTTTCGAAATTTCGATGTCTTGAAGGAAGCCTTTTTCAGCAGCAAATAACGACAAAGACATTTCAGCAACAGACATTGGCGCGTACTGTTTCTGCTTCATTAGCTCTGTTACACGCTCACCATGCTCAAGTTGAGCACGAGTAGCATCATCAAGGTCAGACGCGAACTGCGAGAACGCAGCTAATTCACGGTACTGAGCTAGGGCTAGACGAATACCGCCACCTAGTTTCTTAACGATTTTAGTTTGTGCAGCACCACCAACACGCGATACCGAGATACCAGCATTTACTGCCGGACGGATACCTGAGTTGAATAAGTCAGTTTCTAAGAAGATCTGACCATCGGTGATAGAGATAACGTTAGTCGGTACGAACGCAGAAACGTCGCCGCCTTGAGTTTCAATGATTGGCAATGCCGTCAATGAACCAGTTTTACCTTTCACTTCACCATTAGTGAACTTTTCAACGTAATCTGCGTTTACACGCGATGCACGCTCTAAAAGACGAGAGTGAAGGTAGAATACGTCACCTGGGTATGCTTCACGGCCTGGTGGACGCTTAAGTAGTAATGAAATTTGACGGTAAGCAACTGCTTGCTTAGACAAATCATCATATACGATTAATGCGTTTTCACCACGGTCACGGAAGTATTCACCCATAGTACAGCCCGCGAACGGTGCTAAGTACTGAAGTGCCGCAGATTCAGAAGCAGATGCAACAACTACGATAGTATTTGCTAGTGCACCATGCTCTTCTAATTTACGAACTACGTTTGCAATAGTAGATGCTTTTTGACCAATCGCAACGTACACACACTTAACGCCTGTGTCTTTTTGATTGATGATTGCATCGATTGCTAGTGCAGTTTTACCTGTTTGACGGTCACCGATGATAAGTTCACGTTGACCACGACCAACTGGAATCATCGCATCGATAGATTTATAACCAGTTTGAACTGGCTCATCTACTGATTTACGCTCGATTACACCTGGTGCAATTTTTTCTACAGGTTCAAACCCGTCGTTATCTAAAGCGCCTTTACCATCGATTGGAGCACCTAGTGTGTTTACAACACGACCAAGTAGACCAGGACCAACAGGAACTTCTAAAATACGACCAGTTGTATATACTTTTACGCCTTCAGTAAGGTCAGCGTACGGACCCATTACTACTGCACCAATTGAGTCGCGCTCAAGGTTTAGTGCGATAGCATAACGGCTGCCAGGAAGCTCAATCATTTCACCTTGCATACAGTCAGCAAGACCGTGGATGCGGATGATACCGTCAGTAACAGATACAATAGTACCTTCGTTACGAGCTTCACTTACAACTTCGAACTTCTCAATACGTTGTTTGATCAGATCTGAAATTTCAGTGGAATTAAGTTGCATGCTCTTTTTCCCAATTACGATTGTAGTGTTGTAGCTAAGCGGCTTAATTTACCGCGAATAGTACCGTCGATTACAGTGTCGCCAGACCTAATAATAAGTCCACCAACCACTGACGCGTCTTCACTACAATTCAGCTTAACTTTGCGTGCGAAACGTTTTTCAAGTGCCGCTACCAATGACTCTTGTTGCGCAGCAACAAGAGGAGTTGCAGAAATCACATCTACTTCGATTTCTTTATCGTATTCTGCTTTAAATTCAGCAAATAACTCAGCAACGTCAGGTAGAGCTGTCAAACGTCCATTTTCAGCCATCACCTTAACTAGGTTCTGACCTTGTTCGTTGAGCTGCTCAGCACAAAGTTGAATAAATAATTCAGCTTGTGCAGTAGCTGTAGGCATACCTGCTAAAGCAGATGATGCTTGTTCATTGCTGGCTACGTGGCCTGCAAAGAACAACATATCATTCCAGCTTTCTAGAGTGCCTTTCTCAACGGCAAGTTCAAAAGCCGCTTTAGCGTATGGGCGAGCGATAGTAGTCAAATTAGACATGCTCATACCCTCCTAATTACAGCTCAGCGACAAGTTTTTCAACGATGTCACTATGTGCGGCTTGATTAATTTCACGCTCTAAAATACGTTCTGCACCAATCACTGCCAGAGTTGCTACTTGCTTACGTAGCTCTTCTGTTATGCGATTACGTTCAGACTCAACTTCAGAGTGCCCTTGAGCAATGATACTTTCACGCTCTTGCTGACCACGAAGTGTTTCTTCGTCAACAATTAGCACTGCACGCTTTTTAGCTTGATCAATGATATCAGCCGCTTGAGCTTTTGCATCTTTAAGCTGTTCAGCAGCTTTCTTTTGCGCAAGTTCTAAGTCTTTTTCGGCTCTATCAGAGGCAGCTAAACCATCTTCGATTTTTTTCTGGCGAGCTTCAATTGCACCGTTTAGTGGTGGCCATACGTATTTCATACAAAATAATACGAACACCGTAAACGCAATCAATTCACCGATAAGAGTGGCGTTTAAGTTCACAACCGCTCCTCCTTAAATAGTAAGCTGTTCAAAAAATAAAATTAAAGTACGAACAACAATACCATAGCGATACCAACACCAATCATTGCTACAGCATCGATTAGACCAGCAAGGATAAACATTTTAACTTGTAGCGAAGGTGCAAGCTCAGGTTGACGCGCACATGCTTCAAGGAATTTACCGCCCATGTTACCAAAACCGATTGCTGTGCCGATTGCACCAAAACCGATTAGTAAAGCTACTGCGATGTATTTTAAGCCTGTTAATAATTCTAAAGCTTCCATTTATTTCTCCAAAGTTTCAATTGTAAAGTTAAAAGTAAAAGTAAAATTGTAAATCTAAAAATTAGTGATTATCTGAACTTGCCATGCTTAGGTATACAATCGTAAGCATCATGAATAAGAATGCTTGTAATGTAATAACTAGAATATGGAATACAGCCCAAACAAAGTGCAACGGTAGTTGCATAAAACCAATAGCGCCGATCAAGATGAAAATCAACTCACCAGCATATAAGTTACCAAACAAACGTAGTGCTAATGAAAACGGTTTAGAAACGAGTGCAATCAGTTCAAGTAATAAGTTAAATGGTATCAAAATAATTTGAACAAACATGTTATTTGAGCTGAACGGATGAAGCGTTAACTCTTTAATAAACCCGCCAATACCTTTTATTTTGATTGAAAAGCCAACCATTAGTATAAATACACCCAGCGCTAACGCTGAAGTCATATTAATGTCAGTCGTTGGTACAATTTTCATGTACACATCGTGTGAATCCATACCAAATGCAGTCTCACCAACGAAACCTGCAAATGCTGGAAGGAAATCAACTGGTATTAAATCCATTAAGTTCATTAAGAACACCCAAACGAAAATCGTTAAGGCTAATGGTGCAATAAGCTTGCTTTTACCATGGAAAGTATCGCGTACGTTGTCACCAACAAATTCTACGATTATTTCAATAAAACACTGAAATTTTCCAGGTACACCTAGTGTTGATTTTTTAGCGGCACTACGAAAGATCCATAAAAATATAAGACCTAAACCGATAGACCATGCAAGGGTATCTATATGCCATGTCCAGAATCCACTGTCCGTACATGCTTTATTGAAGGCGAGACCTGTATCGGTCGAACACATCTTAGCATTGGTCAAATGGTGCTGGATATGGCCAGATAGAGTAACTTCTTCTGCTGCCATGTTATATCCCAAAAGTTAATGTTTAAAAAAAACGGGTGCGAACAATCCAGTAAAGAGCGCCAGTATATAAGTACTAAAAAAGGGTAATAAAATTACCGGAAAATGCTTCAGTACTAGCGCAAACAATACAATTGTTAGCATAAACTTTAATCCGTTGCCGCGTTTCAACGAGGCATACGCTTGATTTGCTCGACTTGCACCCATATGTCGGAATGCATAAAGACCAAATACAAAGTGCGGAAGTACTGCGACAACTCCACCAGCGAGTGATGAAAGCGCGGCATTGACTCCCGAACTAAAACAAATAATTACAGCAGCAACTAATGCTACAACACCCTGAAGGCAAATTAACTTTAATACGGCAAGTCGATATGGACTCGCTAACTTATCGGTCACGTTTAGTTAACCTTTATTGCGTTCTAATTGTTAGGGTGTGAAAACTGGCGAAATTATACTTAATCCTGCCAGTTTTGCAACTTGAGTAGACGCTTTGTAACACGAAATAGCTACAAATGTCCCTTTTTAGACATGTAGAAAACTAATGGTGGGTATTGTCTTGATTAATGCGATTTAAAATGCCGTCAAGTTCGTCCAAATTAGTATAAGAAATAACAAGCTTACCTTTGCCTTTTTTGTTGTAATTTATTTCTACTTTGGCACCTAGGTTTTCAGCGAGTTGTTGCTCTAACTGTTTAACATCTGGATCTTTTTCAGCTATTTCTTTAGCTGGCACGGGTTCTAAAATTGAACGAACTAACTTTTCGGTTTCACGAACGGTTAATGCTTTAGCAACAGCTAAACGAGCCGCATCTGATTGTGCTTCTCCCTCAAGGGCTAATAAACAACGAGCGTGCCCCATTTCAATGTCGCCATGTTCTAACAGAATTTTTACATCACTGTTTAAATTATTTAAACGAAGTAAGTTAGTTACTGTAGTGCGTGATTTACCCACCGCATCTGCTACTTGTTGATGTGTTAGTTCAAACTCATTGAGTAAGCGATTTAACGCAACCGCTTCTTCCATGGCATTTAAGTCTTCACGTTGAATATTTTCTATTAGCGCAATAGCAACTGCTGCTTCATCTGGTACGTCTTTAATAATACAAGGTACTGTTTCAAGCTTAGCTATTTGCGCTGCACGCCAACGACGCTCACCGGCGATAATTTCAAAACTATTTTGTGCAATAGGGCGCACGACTATAGGTTGAATAATACCTTGTGAGCGAATAGAACTAGCAAGCTCTTCTAGTGCCTCTTCGGACATGTCTTTACGAGGTTGATATTTACCAGAGTGTAAAAACTCGATTGGGAGTTTTTGTAATTCACTGTTATTTGGCCCAGCCGCATTTTTTACAGCTTCAGTCACGTTTGATGTGTCTTGTTCCTTGCTTGCGCTCGGTGTAGGCTTTGACGAACTTAAAAGTGCATCGAGTCCTCGGCCTAAACCTCGTTTTTTAGCAGACATGTTATTTTTTTACCTCAAAGTTAGGCGACAACGGACGCTGTTTTTTCTTTTCTACGTAACATTTCACCAGCGAGTGCTAAATAAGCTTTAGCGCCACTTGATGCCCGGTCATAGTACATAGCAGGAGTACCAAAACTAGGTGCTTCAGCTAAACGAACATTACGCGGGATCACCGTACGGTATACTTTATCGCCAAAATGTTGTTTTAATTGTTCTGATACATCATTTGCCAAACGGTTACGCGGGTCGTACATAGTACGAAGTATGCCTTCAATTTGTAAGCTAGGATTCACTAACTTAGCAAGCTGCGTAATCGTATCCATTAATGCAGTTAACCCTTCAAGTGCATAATACTCACACTGCATTGGCACTAAAATAGAATCAGCAGCGGCCATTGCATTAACAGTTAACATATTTAGAGAGGGTGGACAGTCGATAAAAATAAATTCGTACTGGTCCTGAATTTTTTCAAGTGCGTTACGTAAACGCACTTCACGGGCAAACAATTCCATCAATTTAACTTCTGCAGCGGTTACATCACCGTTTGCAGCAATCATATGGTATTCACCAGACGTTTCTTTGATGATAACGTCTTCTATAGGTTTATCTTCAATAAGTAAGTCGTAAATAGTTGGCACGTCGCCATACTTATCTACGCCACTACCCATAGTCGCATTACCTTGCGGATCGAGATCAATTAACAGCACTTTACGTTTCGTTGCAGCCATAGACGCAGCGAGGTTAACAGCGGTTGTAGTTTTACCCACTCCACCTTTTTGATTTGCTAATGCGATGACTTTTGCCACGGTGTCTCTGATCCCTAGTCTTTAGAAAGAATAATTAAATGTCGTTGTGCATCTAACTTAGGTACTTCTAATGCAATTTTTTGCTCAAACTTAACGCCTGCAGGCAGTGACTCTAGCTCTTCGCTAGGGAACACGCCTTTAAGTGCTATAAATTTACCCGAATGATCGATTAAGTGCGAACACCAGTCAACCATATCTTGTAATGAAGCAAATGCACGACTTAGTACGCCGTCTAATTTAACACTTGGTTGATATTCTTCAACTCTTGACTGAACCGGGGTTACATTATCAAGACCAAGCTCATGTTTAACATGCATTAAAAATCGTACACGTTTACCTAAGCTATCTAATAACACAAAATGTGTATTAGGTAATGCAATTGCTAATACGATACCCGGTAATCCAGGACCCGTTCCAACATCAATATAATGATGACCGGGTAAGTGAGGCGCAACAACTAAGCTATCCATAATATGCTTAATCATCATTTCTTCAGGTAAGCGTACTGAGGTTAAGTTATAAGCCTTATTCCACTTATTCAATAACTCGACGTAACGAACTAGCTGTTGCTGTTGTTTTTCTGTTAGCGCAATATCAGTTTGCGCTAACAATGTAGTTAATTGTTGCTGTAACACTATGTACCCTTACCGTTACGCGGATTTGCGTAATAAGCCTTGCTTCTTCAGATACACTAATAATAGCGAAATCGCCGCTGGGGTGATACCAGAAATACGCGATGCTTGACCAATAGTGTCAGGACGCGACTCAATAAGCTTGGCAACTACCTCATTTGACAAACCAGATACGGTTTTATAATCAAACTCTTTTGGTAAAATTGTTTGCTCATGACGAAGCTGTTTGTTGATCTCATCTTGTTGACGAGCAATATAACCTGCGTACTTAGTATGGATCTCAACTTGTTCAAGTGCCGCTTTGTTTGTAAATTCAGATCCTAACCCTTCTATAGCCATA
Organism: Pseudoalteromonas sp. APC 3691; assembly: GCF_030408135.1. Lineage (NCBI taxonomy): Bacteria > Pseudomonadati > Pseudomonadota > Gammaproteobacteria > Alteromonadales > Pseudoalteromonadaceae > Pseudoalteromonas > Pseudoalteromonas sp. APC 3691. The sequence continues at coordinate 15,620 of NZ_JASDCB010000024.1, forward strand.
AGATCGTTATAACGAATCTCTGGGCGACGAAGTAATTCTTCTAAACTTGCTTCACGTGTAAGCGGTGTTTTCAGTAATGCATTTACTTGATCTACAACGGCGTGATCTTTATGAATCCACGTATCTTTAATGCGTTGCTTCTCTTTTTCGATGATTTCCATTTTTTCGTTAAATGCCTGCCAGCGTTCGTCATTTACTAAACCTAGCTCACGGCCTTTTTCAGTTAAACGAATATCAGCGTTATCTTCACGAAGTAATAAACGGTATTCGGCACGACTGGTAAACATGCGGTATGGTTCTTTTGTACCTAATGTTGCTAAGTCGTCGATTAATACACCCACGTAAGCTTCATCACGACGTGGTGTCCAAGAATCTTTGCCTTGCACTTTTAGTGCAGCATTCATGCCTGCAATTAAGCCTTGTGCACCCGCTTCTTCATAGCCGGTAGTACCGTTAATTTGACCCGCAAAAAACAAACCTTCAATAAATTTAGTTTCTAAAGATTGTTTTAAATCACGTGGATCGAAGTAATCATATTCAATTGCGTAGCCAGGTCGACAAATATGTGCATTTTCAAAACCTGTAATCGATTGCACAATCTCAAGCTGTACGTCAAACGGTAAACTAGTCGAAATACCATTTGGGTATAATTCGTATGATGTTAAACCTTCAGGCTCAACAAATATTTGATGTTTATCTTTATCTGCAAAACGAACAATTTTATCTTCAATTGAGGGGCAGTATCGTGGACCAATACCTTCAATAACACCTGAGTACATAGGTGAGCGATGTAAATTTTTGCGAATAACATCATGTGTTTTTTCGTTTGTGTAAGTTATGTAACACGGTATCTGTTGTGGGTGATCAGATTGTTTACCCATAAACGAAAACACAGGTGTTGGCGTATCACCAGGCTGTGCTTCCATTTTTGTAAAATCAACAGTACGTGCATCAATACGTGGTGGCGTACCTGTTTTTAAACGATCAACTCTAAATGGATGTTCACGTAAGCGATCAGCTAAAGCGATTGAAGGGGGATCGCCTGCACGACCGCCTTTATAATTTTCTAAACCAATATGAATTAAGCCGCCTAAAAAAGTACCCACGGTTAAAACAACACTTGGTGCACTAAAACGTAAACCCATTTGAGTTACTACGCCAGTAACACGATCGTTTTCAACAATAAGATCATCACATGATTGTTGAAAAATCTTTAGGTTATCTTGGTTTTGTAATGTTGTTTGAATAGCCGCTTTGTACAAAGCGCGATCTGCTTGTGCTCGAGTAGCACGAACAGCAGGTCCTTTTGAAGAATTTAGTGTACGAAATTGGATCCCGCCTTTATCAATGGCCTGTGCCATTGCACCACCAAGCGCGTCGATCTCTTTTACCAAATGACCTTTGCCAATGCCACCAATTGCTGGGTTGCAAGACATTTGACCAAGGGTATCCATATTGTGAGTCAGTAGCAGGGTATTCATCCCCATGCGGGCAGCTGCTAATGCGGCTTCAGTGCCAGCATGTCCACCACCTACTACGATAACGTCAAAATTTTCGTGAAAAATCATTAATGGGATCCTACTTTAATCAAACCGGTAAACTTCAAAAGGGAGCGTATTCTACCTAGAAATTGGCAGAAGATAAATGATTAAACAAAGGGCAAGATCTAAGTATGTGATCTCTAATAATATAAAGGATCTTTTAAAGAGATCTTTTATTACTATTACTACTACTGATCGACTTTTCTGTTGATAAGGTTTAGATCTTCATTTAAAACATGAAATTAGATCAGATCTAAAGGTGTTAATATGATCGGATCATCCAGCAAATAAGCTCTGATCAAAAAGGCACTTTATGCACAGGGTTGAATCAGTTGGATCTTATCCAATGGATAAGCATGCTTTAAAACGCAGTTTATTCAATCTTTATCCACAAAACCTATTAAATTATTAGTAAATTGTGGGTAACTTTATATATAACTTTTTACTTGATCTATCTATTTTATGCCTGTTTGAGTTATCCAAGAGTCTAACCATGTTAATGCAGTGTCTTCTGGTAGTGCTTCATCGAGAATATTAAGCTCTAAACGTTCAGCTACTTTTATAGCGCCTTTTTGAGTTAATAAGGCATCTATATTGCGTCCTGCTAGGTTATAAGTATCATAACTAGTGTCGCCTAAAGCGATTACAGAATATTTTAATTCAGATAAATCATCTGCTTGAGCTACATCTTCAACAAAACTAATAAGATTTTCAGGGTAATCACCTGCACCATAAGTTGATGTGCAGATTAACCAAATGGTATTTTGCTGATCAATATCGCTAAATTCAGGTTGATCATGTAGTTGCGTAGTAATACCAAGGTTATTAAGCGCGTCGCTTAATTGCTCTGCAACATACTCGGCCGATCCCATTTGGCTGCCGACAATAAGATTTACTGAACTCATGAATATTAGTGATCACATTGGTTTTAATTACCGCCTATGATAACTGAGTGAGGATAACAGTAAAGTTAAGAGTGCTTTTTTGTATAACTATTTTTGCGGTAATTTTACACTCAATCAAAATTGTGTCTTTAAGTTATTGATAATATAGTATTTAACAAATTATCTTTAAATGTAATCTTCTGATCAAGTTGTTGATAACAGTGGGGAAAGCTCTGCTTAAAGTGTTGTTTTATATTCGCTAAGTTATTGATATTACTTGTCAGTAAAAAATTAAATTGTAAATATCCCAATTAAAAATACTTGTTGATCATAATGTGGATATAAAGCCTGTTGATAACCTTAAATTTAGATCGAAAATAATTTTTAAAAATGATCTAATTGAGCTGATCTAACGAAATTAATTAAAAATAAGCTTATAAACAGATAATTTTTAATAGATCATTAGGTTTTTCTCTGCGAGGTGGCTCAATTTACTATTTATTTGAGCTAAAAATTAGGATTTGTGGATAAGTGATCTCAATATATTTAATTTAATGCGTATTTATAGCTGCTTTTTTATGTATTTTGCTGGTGGATTAGTAGATCAAAAGTTTGATGCACTCAAATCTCGAGTCATTTTTATTAAAAAGCCGCAGTGATCGTCTGTCCATATGTTGTATAAAGTTGATTATTTAGAGTGTTTATTGTCACGTTTTAGCTCTTAAATTGAGCAAATAACATTAGTTTTTATGAGCTAGGTAATTATAAAAAAGCTATTTATAACTAACTTTTGTGTGGAGGATAACGATTTTAAAACGTATTTTTGTTTGAAATATGTATCGGTTTTGACCTTAAAATGGGTGTTACTTGCGCTATTAATCCCTTACTTAAAGGCTCTTTCTACAATCTAATCTACATAATCTAGCTGGTAATAATTATCGCTTTGGGTATGATTTTATTGGCAGAACTGGCTGGGATTGACGGTATAAATACATATTTTATAGTGAATATTTTACATAAAAAAAGAGCACCTAAGTGCTCTTATAATAAACATATATCTGTAATAAGGTGCTTATTTACCAATACAAAATGAGCTAAATATCTTGCCAAGTAAGTCGTCTGAGGTAAATTCACCGGTTATTTCGTTTAAATACTGCTGTGTTAAACGCAGTTCTTCAGCCAATATTTCACCAGCAATGTGCATTTCTAATTGTGTTTTACCTGTTTCTAAATGATACGCAGCACTCTCTAGCGCATCCAAATGACGACGGCGCGCCATAAAGCCACCCTCTGTTGCGCCTTGAAAGCCTATACAGGCTTTTAAATGCTCGCGAACAAGTTCAATACCGTCAGCATTTTTAGCACTTAAGCTGATGACCGGGTATTGTTGCTCTTGCTCCATTCCGACTATATCACCCGATAAATCAGCTTTATTTCTGATGACCGTAACCCCCATACCTTCTGGTAATTTGGCCATAAATTCAGGCCAAATTTTATGCGGGTCAGTATCTATAGTGTCAGTGCCATCAAGCATAAATAAAACGCGATCGGCTTGGTTTATTTCATCCCACGCCCGTTCAATACCTATTTGTTCTACTCTATCTGGGCTCTCTCGTAGGCCTGCGGTATCTATAATATGCAATGGCATACCATCTATATGTATATGCTCTCGTAGTACGTCGCGAGTGGTACCGGCTATTTCTGTTACGATTGCAGCTTCACGACCGGCTAGGGCGTTTAGTAGGCTTGATTTACCGGCATTTGGGCGACCAGCAATAACAACACGCATACCTTCGCGCATGATGCTACCTTGTTTTGCTTGGTTGGTTACGGTATTAAGTTGGGAAATAATGGCGTCTAAGTCGCCTGATACCTTACCGTCTGATAAAAAATCAATTTCTTCATCTGGAAAATCTATTGCCGCTTCTACATACATACGTAAGTGAATTACTTTTTCTACAAGCGTTTCTATGTGTTTAGAAAATTCACCTTGGAGAGACTGTAGGGCGCTTTTGGCAGCTTGTTCGCTCGTAGCATTAATTAAGTCGGCGATGGCCTCTGCTTGTGTTAAATCAAGCTTGTCATTCATAAATGCGCGCTCAGAAAACTCACCAGGCTTTGCTAAACGAACGCCCTCTATTTTACTAATTTCTTTAAGTAGCATATCAAGTACTACAGGACCGCCGTGGCCTTGTAATTCAAGTACGTCTTCACCAGTAAATGAGTTAGGACCTGCAAAGTAAATGGCAATACCTTGGTCAAGTTGCTCGCCAGCTAGGCTTTTAAATGGCACGTAATCGGCGTAGCGAACTTTAGGAATTTTACCTACTACTTTTTCGGCGACACTTTTAGCAAGGCTGCCTGAAACGCGAATAATACCAACACCACCACGTCCGGGGGCAGTTGCTTGTGCTGCAATTGTATCTTGATTGATCATGCTATTAATTTGCCAACGATGAGTAACTTTATGGCGGTATTGTAACCTATGAAATAAACACTCGCGAATACTCTGGTGAAAAACAGGCAATAAAAAAGGCGACCGAAGTCGCCTTTATATAAGTAGGAGCTTAGTTAGCCTCTTACTTTAATTCCTTTCTTTTCCATGCCACGGTAGATGATTAACATCTGGACAATAGAAATAAGGTTAGACACTAACCAGTAAAGAACTAAACCCGATGGGAACCATAAGAAGAATACAGAGAAGATAACCGGCATAAAGGTCATCATTTTTTGCTGCATTGGATCAGTTACCGTCATAGGCTGTAGTTTTTGCGTCACAAACATACTCGCACCAAATAAGATTGGTAATACGTAGTACGGGTCTTGTGCAGAAAGGTCAGTTAACCAAAAAATAAATTCAGCATGGCGAAGTTCAGTAGATTCTAAGAATACGTAGAACAAGGCTAAGAAAATCGGCATTTGAAGTAAAATAGGGAAACAGCCACCCATTGGGTTAACTTTTTCTTTTTTGTACATTTCCATAGTTGCTTGGCCGAACTTTTGACGGTCGTCACCAAACTTTTCTTTAAGAGCTGCCATTTTAGGCTGTAGCGCACGCATTTTTGCCATTGAAGTGTATTGCGCTTTAGTAAGTGGGTACATTAACGATTTAACGATAATAGTGATGGCAATAATTGCTACACCCCAGTTACCTAAAATGCTATGTAGCCATTTTAGCAATACAAATAAAGGTTGCGAAATAAACCATAACCAACCGTAATCTACAGTTAAGTCTAAGTCTGGGTGAATCGCTTCAAGAATATCTGACTCTTTCGGACCCATATAATAAGTAGCAGTTAGTGTTTGCTCACTACCAGCTTGAATATTTACAGCGGGATCTTTAGCACCAATAATAGCGGCATTACTTTTTGTAATTAAGCTATAAATTGTATTTGTTTGATCCTGCATTGGAACCCAAGCACTTACAAAGTAATGTTGTATAAATGCAACATAACCACCTTGCGTGTTTTTGTTTAGGTTTTTATCAGCCATATCTGAAAAACTATACTTTTCATATGGTTCTTCGTCAGTACCGTATGCAGCACCTAAATAGTTTTGATCAACCATGCTACCTTTTTCTTGTACGGTACGCTTAATTTGCGTGTATAGCTGTACTTGAAGAGGTGCGCTGGTAGTGTTGTTAATTTTGTATTCTAAGCCTACGTCATACTGACCTTTTTTGAATACATATGTTTTAGTAAAACTAACACCATTACTATCAGTAAACTGAAGTGGAACGCGAAGCTCATCACCCGTTAAGGTATATGATTTTTGTTCGGTACTATAAGTAGGGCGACCGTTAGCTGACGCGTCAGGGCCATTTAAGCCAATTAAGCCACTTTGTGAAAAGTATTGTTTGCCACTATCAAGCTGACCAAGAAGCATATAAGGTGTTTCACTTCCTTTAGTTTCTTCGTATTGAAGAAGGTCTGTTTCAACAATGTCACCGCCTTTGGTGTCAATTTTAACTTTAAAAACGTCAGTTGTGATTTCAATAACTGAACGTTTAGCTAAAGTTGCTGAAGCGGGTAAACCTGAATCTGACGATGAAGGAATATAATCATCCGACTCTGGTGAATTTGCTTGTAGTGTTTGTGTTGTGGCACTTGGATCGGCTTTAGGCTTGTTGTAATCATTATCCCATTCTTGGAACAATAAAAACGACACTAGCATTAGGCCAATTAATAAAAACGTGCGTTGCGATTCCATAACAGCTCTTATTTCTCGTGTTGGTGGTTAATATGGGTTAATTTTTCAGGTACGGGGTCGTCTCCACCTGAATGTAAAGGATGGCATTTTAATATGCGTTTTAAAGCTAACCAACTACCTTTTATAAATCCATGCAAATTAATTGCTTGAATTGCATAATGTGAGCAGCTTGGATTAAAACGACAATGCGGACCTAACAGCGGGCTAATCCACTTTTGATAACCGCGGATAAATAACACTAAACAAATCTTAGGAAAAGCAACAAGTGGTTTAATTAACCTCATGATGTTTATGCCCCTACTTAAGTTTAGTGAGATAGATATCATGTATTTAAAGACTCAATTAGAAATTTTAAATGCATGATTAAAAGGTGAGCTAAAGATACATTAATTAACCCTGCAATTCTATTGCAATTAGGTTTGTTTATTAGATTTAGCTGATTTGTTTGGGCGTTTCTTAAAAGGTGGCGGTTTAGGTGCACCTGGTTTACAGCGTTCGTTAATTTTTCGCCATAATTTAGTAAGTTGTTTGGTTAATTCTTCATTAGACTGTTCATCAATACCACTTTTCACCATAAGCACAATATCAATATTATCGATGCTGTGTTGATTTAAACGAAAACTTTCGCGAGCGAGACGTTTAATACGGTTTCGTTGGCATGCCTTTTTTACGCGTTTTTTAGCAACAGTAAGACCTAACCGAGGTTTTTCTTGGTCATTTGGTTTAGCTAATAGAGTAAAGAAAGGAGTTGCAGCCCGAGCGGGTTCATTAAATATGCGAGAGTAATGCGAGGGAGTTAACAGACGTAACTCCCTGCCAAAGCTAAAGTCTTCCACTTATAAATTAAGCAGAAAGAACTTTGCGGCCTTTAGCGCGGCGACGTGCTAATACTTTACGGCCATTTACAGTTGCCATGCGAGCACGGAAGCCGTGTGCACGTTTGCGTTTTAAAACGCTAGGTTGAAAAGTTCTTTTCATAACAATCTCATCCGATCGGTTAAAGTTAAAACATCCTATACAGGTCGCGATCCTGGCATAGGTGCCATTGCGAGCGCGAGATATTATAGAGTAAGTAACGTAAAGTCAATCATAATTACGTTCGCAGTATAGAGCCTACTTATGGTTCATAAAGAGATCATGTAGAGCGATCTGATAGGATCATCATAAATAAGAAGTTTTCCACAGCCCCTGTATAAAAAGTGAATAAAAGCGGGGGAAAAGAAAATTGGATCGTAAATTTGGTTCGCGATCTTGGTGTTATTTTGTTATGATCTCCTCTTCGGATCTAAAATAAAAACTGTTTTAAATCAGGTTGTTAGTGATTTTATACATCGATATCAACAATTTTATAAAAATCAATCTTTTACTTGTGGATAAAGTGCCTTCATAATACGCGGTCTTGGGTCGCTTATTGGACTATTTGAACGCAATAAATGTATGATTTATAATCATTAATGATGTGCGGGAATAAAAATTATATCTCTGGGAGTTTAACTGTGTATCTGTCGGTTTGGCAAAGTTGTTTATATGTATTGCAAGATGAGCTGCCTTCGCAGCAATTCAGTATGTGGGTAAGACCACTACAAGCAGAAAGTACCGAAGATACCTTGACGATTTATGCACCTAATCGCTTTGTGCTTGATTGGGTAAGAGAAAAGTACCTAAATAGAATTAACGAATTATTAGTAGAAATTTGTGGTGTTGAAGCACCAAAACTACGTTTTGATGTAGGTAGTAAGCCTTTATTAAATGCTCAAGCTGCACCGGTTATAGAAACTCAATCAGCACCACAAGCTTCTACAAAACAACAGCCTCGTGAGCAAAAGCCTGTTGTTGAACCTGCGCCTAAATCAGGTTACAAATCTAACATTAAAGAAAATTATACCTTTGACAGCTTTGTTGAGGGTAAATCAAACCAATTAGCAAAAGCAGCGGCTACTCAAGTTGCCGATAATCCTGGCTCTGCTTTTAATCCTGTATTTATTTACGGTGGTACTGGTTTAGGTAAAACTCACTTATTACATGCAGTAGGTAACGGCATTATGGCAAACAAGCCAGATGCTAAAATTGTTTACATGCATTCAGAACGCTTTGTTCAAGATATGGTAAAGGCACTGCAAAATAATGCGATAGAAGAATTTAAGCGCTATTACCGCAGTGTTGACGCATTAATGATTGATGATATTCAATTTTTTGCTAATAAAGAGCGTTCACAAGAAGAGTTTTTTCATACCTTTAATGCATTACTTGAAGGCAACCAACAAATTATTTTAACCTCTGACCGTTATCCAAAAGAGATTGAAGGGGTCGAAGACCGTCTTAAATCACGTTTTGGTTGGGGATTAACAATCGCGATTGAGCCACCAGAGCTTGAAACTCGCGTTGCTATTTTGATGAAAAAAGCACAGCAAAGTAAGATTAACTTACCACATGAAGTTGCCTTTTTTATCGCCAAAAAATTACGTTCAAATGTACGTGAACTAGAAGGCGCACTTAACCGTGTAATTGCTAATGCTAATTTTACAGGTCGTCCAATTTCGATTGATTTTGTAAAAGAAGCACTACGCGATTTACTTGCCTTGCAAGATAAGCTGGTTACGATAGATAATATTCAGCGCACCGTTGCTGAGTACTACCGAATTCGGGTGTCAGATCTATTGTCTAAGCGCCGCAGCCGCTCTATAGCAAGGCCACGCCAAGTTGCCATGGCACTATCTAAAGAATTAACTAATCACAGCTTGCCTGAGATTGGTGACGCATTTGGTGGACGCGATCATACGACCGTATTACACGCATGTCGTAAGATAAAATCACTACGTGACGAAAGCCACGAAATTAAAGAAGATTACCAAAACTTAATAAGAACATTGTCATCTTAGGGCTGACTTTATTATGCAAATAACAATATCAAGACAACAATTTTTAAAGCCATTGGTGCAAGTGTCGGGTGCAATAGAGCGCAAACACACACTACCAATCTTATCTAACGTTTTGTTAGTGGTAGAAAACGGACAACTTTCAATGACGGGTACTGACCTTGAAATTGAATTAGTTTCTGGCGTATTTGTAGGTGATGATATTGCCGATACAAAACTAACGTTACCCGCTAAAAAGTTACTCGATATTTGTAAAAGTCTACCTGATGGTTCAGACATTACTTTAAGCTTGCAAGAGCACCAATTACTTTTAACCAGTGGTAAAAGCCGTTTTTCATTAACGACTTTATCAGCTGATGATTTTCCCAATTTAGAGCAGTGGGATGGTGAGGTTGAATTTCAACTAACTCGTTTAGAGCTTCGTAAGTTACTTGAAAGCACGCATTTTTCGATGGCGAATCAAGACGTACGTTATTACTTAAACGGTATGTCGTTTGAAGTAGATAATACAGACATAAAAACAGTAGCAACAGATGGCCACCGTTTAGCTATTGCACAAAAGCAATTAACGCAATCGCTTAACACTCAACGTCAATTAATTATACCTCGCAAAGGTGTGCAAGAAATTATGCGCCTTATGGTAGCTGACGACGAATTGGTTACAATTCAGTTTGGTGCTAACCATATACGTATTATTGATATTGAGTTTACATTTACAAGTAAGCTAGTTGATGGACGCTTTCCTGATTACCGTCGTGTATTACCACGTGGTGGCGACAAAGTAATTACAGCTAACCGAGAATGGTTACGAAATGCGTTTCAACGAGTGTCTATTTTATCGAATGAAAAATTTCGTGGTGTACGCTTAAACCTATCAAACGGTTTATTAAAAATTACTGCCAATAACCCAGAGCAAGAACAAGCTGAAGAAGTTGTTGAAGTAAGTTACGAAGGCGCGGACCTAGAAATAGGATTCAACGTGTCTTACGTATTAGATGTACTAAACACATTAAAAACAGAAGACGTACTATTTACATTAGCCGACTCAAACAGCAGTGCATTAATTGAAGGTGCAGGCGATGAAGAAGCAATGTACGTTGTTATGCCTATGCGTTTATAAGACTATAAATACATAATGAGCTTAAGTCATTTGAGCCTCAAATATTTTCGTAATATTGAGGCGCTGACGCTAGAACCAGTCAACGGCGTTAATATAATTTATGGTGAAAATGGCAGCGGAAAAACCAGCCTTTTAGAGGCTATATATTACCTTTCTCATGGCAAATCTTTTCGTACTCCAAAACACAAAAGTATTATTGCGCACCAGCAAGAGCAATTTGTAATTCACGGGCGTAAAACAATACACGATTTATCAATTCCAATTGGTATTAGTAAAACGCAAACGGGTGAGACCAATTTAAAAATTCAAGGTAAGGCGAGCCGTAAGATATCAGAACTAGCTCAACTTATGCCTGTACAAATTATTACACCAGAGAGTTATTCTTTGTTTTTTGGTGGACCTAAAGAGCGCAGAAAGTTTTTAGATTTAGGTTTGTTCCACGTGGAACATGAGTTCTTTTTTTTGTGGCAATCATTTAATAAAGTACTTAAACAACGTAATGCATTATTAAAAACTAAGCCCAAGAATTATTTTGACCAAATTAAGTTTTGGGACAAAGAATTTGTTAGACTGGCTGAAGAAATAAATAAATTAAGATTGGCGTATATAAGTAGGTTTAAGCAGCAATTTTTTGATAAAATGTGTGCAGAATTGACGCTTGTACGTGATTTAGAAATGACCTTTAGCGCAGGCTGGAAAGAGACTGAATCTCTTGCAGATGCGTTAGAGCAAAACTTTGAGCGAGATGCTCGCCAAGGGTTTACAAGTAAAGGCCCTCATAAGGCCGATTTTAGTTTTAGTGTCGTTGGCAACAGTGTGGAGAATACATTCTCACGCGGTCAATTGAAGCTATTATTGTATGCGTTGAAAGTTACGCAAAATAGCTTAATTGAGTCAGAGACAGATAAGCAATCTATATTGCTAATAGATGATCTACCTTCAGAATTAGGCGAAGATACAAAAGAGAAAGTGGGACAATTACTTGCTCACTGCAGTTCTCAAATTTTTATCTCTTCAATTTTATCTGAAAGTATTTCTGCTGTGGTGGAACCCATGCAACGAGAACTACAAATGTTCCACGTGAAACATGGCAACCTAATAACAAGATAAGTGGGATTAACCATGTCTGAGAATTATGACTCGTCGAGTATTAAAGTACTTAAAGGATTAGACGCAGTAAGAAAGCGTCCTGGAATGTATATTGGGGACACCGATGATGGCACAGGCTTACACCACATGGTGTTTGAGGTCGTTGATAACTCGATCGATGAAGCCTTAGCAGGTCATTGTGATGATATTTATGTAACGATTCACTTAGACGGTTCTGTCTCAGTTCGAGATAACGGTCGTGGTATCCCAACTTCTATCCATGAAGAAGAAGGCGTATCTGCAGCCGAAGTTATTATGACGGTACTTCATGCCGGTGGTAAGTTTGATGATAACTCTTATAAAGTATCGGGTGGCTTACATGGTGTTGGTGTTTCTGTTGTAAATGCACTTTCAGAAAAACTAAAACTGACTGTTCGTCGTGAAGGTAAGCTTCATGAGCAGTTTTATACTATGGGTGTTCCAGATGCACCTTTAGCTGTAATTGGTGACTCAGAAACAACTGGTACAGAATTACGTTTTTGGCCAAGCGCTGAAACATTCACAAATTTAGATTTTCATTACGACATTTTAGCTAAGCGTTTACGCGAGCTTTCATTCCTAAACTCAGGTGTGAGCATCATCTTAAATGATGAGCGTGAAGAAAATAAATCTGACCACTTTAAATATGAAGGCGGTATTCAAGCTTTCGTAGAATACTTAAACCGTAATAAAACACCTATACATAAAGGTGTGTTCCATTTTACTCACGAACGTGAAGAAGATGGTATTAGTGTTGAAGTATCAATGCAGTGGAATGATGCATACCAAGAAAACATTTACTGTTTCACAAATAATATTCCACAACGTGATGGTGGTACTCACTTAGCCGGTTTTAGATCAGCGCTAACACGTACACTTAATAACTACATGGAAAAAGAAGGCTTTAACAAGAAAGCTAAAACAACCAGCAATGCTACCGGTGATGATGCCCGTGAAGGCTTAACGGCTGTTGTTAGTGTTAAAGTTCCTGATCCTAAGTTCTCATCGCAAACTAAAGACAAGCTAGTATCAAGTGAAGTTAAATCTGCTGTTGAACAAGCAATGGCTGAAAAATTCACTGAGTTTTTACTAGAAAACCCAACTGATGCCAAAATTGTTGTAGGTAAGATTATTGATGCCTCACGTGCTCGTGAAGCTGCGCGTAAAGCCCGTGAAATGACACGACGTAAAGGTGCGATGGACTTAGCAGGCTTACCAGGTAAGCTAGCTGATTGCCAAGAAAAAGACCCAGCCCAATCTGAACTATATATTGTGGAAGGGGACTCTGCTGGCGGATCAGCCAAGCAGGGACGTAACCGTAAAAACCAAGCTATTCTTCCGCTTAAAGGTAAAATATTAAACGTAGAAAAAGCACGTTTTGATAAAATGTTATCTTCGCAAGAAGTAGCAACACTAATTACTGCATTAGGGTGTGGTATTGGTCGTGACGAATATAACCCTGAGAAATTACGTTATCACCGTATCATCATCATGACCGATGCGGACGTGGATGGTTCTCACATTCGTACGTTACTACTAACATTCTTCTATCGTCAAATGCCTGAAATTGTAGAACGCGGTTATATTTATATTGCTCAACCACCACTTTATAAAGTGAAAAAAGGTAAGCAAGAGCGTTATATTAAAGATGATCCTGCATTAGTAGAATACTTAACGTCGCTTGCACTTAATAATGCGGCTTTATATCCAAGTGCAGATGCTTCTGCGCTAGAAGGTGAAGCGCTTGAGAAAGTCGTTCACGATTACCAAAATACAGTTAAAGTTATTGAGCGTTTAAAGCGTAAATATCCTAACACGGTAATGGAACGCTTAATCTACCAAACAGAGTTGAAAACTGATGACCTTTCTGACGAAGCTAAAGTAATTGCTTGGACAAAAGAGTTAGTTGATGACCTGATTGCACGTGATGAAGATGCAACTATTTTCCATGCGGGTACAGAGTTTGACGCTGAGCGTAATATGTATTACCCGGTTGTGAATATTCGTCAGCACGGTGTTGATAAAGCACATGTACTTCATTATGACTTTATTGCATCACGTGACTACCAACGCATTGCTATGACTGGTACTAACATTGCAAACATCCTAAAAGAAGGTGCTTATATTCAACGTGGTGAGAAAACAAAACCTGTTGATAACTTTGTGGATGCTTTGGAATGGTTGATCACAGAATCTAAGCGCGGGATCTACATTCAACGCTATAAAGGACTGGGTGAAATGAACCCAAGCCAGCTTTGGGAAACAACAATGGATCCTAGTGCTCGTCGTATGTTACAAGTAACGATTGAAGATGCTGTTGGCGCGGATCAATTATTTGCCACCTTAATGGGTGATCAAGTAGAGCCTCGTAGAGAGTTTATCGAAACTAACGCTCTACGCGTAGTTAATCTAGACGTGTAAAAATATTACTTACACCGAAAAAGGAGCCTAATGGCTCCTTTTTTATTTTTTCAATTACACAAACTGCTTAAAACCTGAGTGTACACACGGTATACTAAGGGTAATTTTCACGCTACTTCTTAGATAGTAAAAAGCCAAATATGCAAAAATATGACGTAAAAACCTTTCAAGGTTTGATCCTGGCTTTACAGGATTATTGGGCGCAGCAAGGCTGTGTCATTATTCAACCACTTGATATGGAAGTGGGCGCAGGGACATTTCACCCGCAAACATTTTTAAAGTCTATTGGTCCAGAGCCAATGGCAAGTGCATACGTGCAACCGTGTCGTCGTCCTACCGATGGTCGTTACGGTGAAAACCCAAATCGCTTACAACACTACTACCAATTCCAAGTTGTTTTAAAGCCATCGCCAGATAACATCCAAGAGCTTTACTTAGGCTCTTTAGCGGCTATGGGTATCGATACGCTAACTCACGAAGTTCGCTTTGTAGAAGACAACTGGGAATCACCTACATTAGGTGCCTGGGGCTTAGGTTGGGAAATTTGGTTAAACGGCATGGAAGTAACGCAGTTTACCTACTTTCAGCAAGTTGGCGGTATTGAATGTTCACCTGTAACAGGTGAGATTACTTACGGCCTAGAGCGTTTAGCAATGTACATTCAAGGCGTAGATAGTATTTACGACCTAGTATGGGCAGACGGTCCACTAGGGCGTGTAACATACGGCGACGTGTTCCATCAAAATGAAGTAGAGCAGTCTACTTACAATTTTGAACACGCAAACGTAGAAGACTTATTTGCTCAGTTTGATAAATGCGAAGCAGAAAGCCAAAAGTTAATTGAAGCTAACTTACCACTACCAGCTTACGAGCAAGTAATGAAAGCATCGCACGCATTTAACTTACTAGACGCACGCCACGCTATTTCGGTAACAGAACGTCAACGTTATATTTTACGCGTACGTGCGTTATCTAAAGCGTGTGCACAAAGTTACTATGACAAACGCGAAGCGCTTGGTTTCCCGCTGTGTAAGGATAAGTAAGCATGTCAGCACAAAATTTATTAGTAGAAATTGGCACCGAAGAGTTGCCACCAAAAGCACTGCGTAAACTAGCAGAAGCCTTTGCAGCAAACTTAACTGCAGAGCTAGAAACATTAGAGTTAGCACACCAAGGCGTAAGTTGGTATGCATCGCCTCGTCGTTTAGGTTTACAAGTAAAAGCGCTTGAAGCTAAGCAACAAGACAAAGAAGTTGAAAAACGCGGTCCAGCTACTAAAGCCGCATTTGACGGTGAAGGTAACCCAACAAAAGCAGCAATGGGTTGGGCACGTGGTTGTGGTATTGAAGTAAAAGACGCACAAACACTTGAGACTGATAAAGGCGCATGGTTATTGCACATTGCTAAAGTAGCAGGGCAAGAAACCAAATCGCTAATGACAGGCGCAATTACTAAAGCGTTAGCTAAATTACCAATTCCTAAGCCAATGCGTTGGGGCGCGAATAAAACACAATTTATTCGTCCTGTGCATACAGTAACTATTTTATTTGGTGATGAGCTACTTGAAGGCGAGATCCTTGGTAAGAAAATAACTAACCAGCTTCAAGGTCATCGTTTTCATCACCCAGAAAAAATTAGTATTAACCATGCAGACGACGTTTTTGACGTACTTAAATCGGCTTACGTTATTGCTGATTACGAGCAACGTAAAGCGCAAATTCGTGCACAAATAGAAGAGGCTGCAAGCGCAGTTAACGCTGTTGTTGCAATGGATGAAGATTTACTAGAAGAAGTAACATCACTTGTAGAGTGGCCAGTTACTTTAACGGCAACATTTGAAGAAGCATTTTTAGATGTACCAGCCGAAGCGTTAATTTACACCATGAAAGACGATCAAAAATATTTCCCGTTATTAGATCAAAACGGCAAACTTTTAAATAAGTTTTTGTTTGTATCTAACATCGAAAGTAAAGATCCAAGTGTGGTTATTTCTGGTAACGAAAAAGTAGTGCGCCCGCGTTTAGCCGATGCACAGTTCTTCTTTGAAACAGATAAAAAGAAAACCCTAGAAAGCCGATTAGAGTCGCTTGATAGCGTATTGTTCCAAAAACAACTTGGTACGCTTAAAGATAAGTCTGCGCGTATTAGTGAGCTTGCAGGTTATATTGCTGAGCAATTAGGTGCTGATAAAGTGCTAGCACAGCGTGCAGGCTTATTAAGTAAAACTGACTTAATGACAGAAATGGTAATGGAATTTACCGACGTACAAGGTGTAATGGGAATGCATTACGCTCGCCACGACGGTGAAGCCGAAGATGTAGCCATAGCACAAAACGAGCAGTACATGCCACGCTTTGCAGGCGACAACTTACCTACAAACTTAATTAGCTGCGCAGTAGCGATTGCTGATAAGTTTGACACGCTGGTGGGTATTTTTGGTATAGGCCAAGCACCTAAAGGTGACAAAGACCCATTTGCGCTTCGTCGTGCTGCTATTGGTGCACTTCGCATTATGGTAGAAAAAGAACTACCACTTGATATTTTAGACCTAGTAGCTAAATCGCAAACATTATTTGGCGACAAGTTAACTAACTTAAATGTATCGGCTGACGTATTTGAATTTATGCTAGGGCGCTTCCGTGCTTGGTATCAAGACGAAGGTATTGAAGTAGACGTAATTCAAGCTGTGCTTGCACGTCGTCCGACTAAACCTGTTGATTTTGATCGCCGTGTTAAGGCTGTGAGTCACTTCCGCACATTAGACGCAGCAGAAGCGCTTGCAGCAGCTAATAAGCGTGTAGGTAATATTCTAGCTAAAAACGACATTACCAGCCAAGGTAGTGTTGATGAGAGCTTATTAAGCGACGACGCTGAAAAAGTATTGGCATCACAAGTAGCAAAATTTGCCACTGACCTTGCACCACTTTATGCAGATGGAAACTACCAAGAAGCATTAAGCCAATTGGCAGGTATTCGACAAAGTGTTGATAACTTTTTTGACAACGTAATGGTTATGGCCGACGATGAAGCAGTTAAGCAAAATCGTCTTGCGCTATTAAGCCAGTTAAGCGGATTGTTTTTAGGTATTGCAGATATTTCTGTTTTACAAAAATAACACCGATTAGCAATTTTAAAAGCCAGCGTTTTGCTGGCTTTTTAGTTTTCACTGTATGCAAAGGAAACCCCATTGATGATTTCTATGAAACGAATTTTAACCTTAGCAATTGCTGGTTTACTTACTGCTTGTACAAGCCAAATTTCGATTAACGATGTATTGCCACAGCAAGAGCTAGATAAAACAATTTATCTAAGAGGCGACTTTACGCTTTGGGACGCTGAACCTCAGTATCAGTTTTCGCCAGTTGGTCCTGCGCTTTATCAAGCAGAAGTTAAATTTTCTAGCCCTGGTAAAGTGTACGAATTTAAAATAGCAGATGCCGATTTTAGCGAAGGTTATAACTGTGGTTATAGCGACGCACAACCAGAGGGGCAAAGCCTAACACTCGGCCAGCCAGCTATCGCAGACTGCAATACTATTTATAACTACTTTAGTTTCACACCAGCAATAAAAGGCACGTACATAGTAAGTATTGATTACAGTGACTACGATAAGCCACAAGTGACGGTAACGAAGAAGTGATTTTTTATTAAATTACTTTTATAAGTAGGTGAATCAATATACTATTAAAATAACTTTACGTGATATTGGATTGCTTCTTGCAATCTTGTCGGGCGATTCGCTAGACATTATTTTATTGTGAACATTTAGGGTTGCGCCTCAGAGTTTTCGCACGATCCTTCGTTCCTCAGGAGCGCACGAAAACTCTTCCGCGCATCCTTTAGGGTAAAGTTAATAAATAGGCTGACCAATTTGGTTAGCCTATTTCACTTCAAAATCTGAATATATTATAAAAGGAAAGGTAGTATATTGAGTACTTCGTCAAAAACCACTTCATATAACAACGTACTCGAAAATACTTTCTCTAATTTAGAGCCGAAAAATTTTCGCGTGGATTATAAATCTCCCCCAATAGTTTTTGTGTGTGGGGGCCCTATACTTGAAAATAGTTTAAGGGCATTGATATTCGAAAGTCTAGATGAAGAGGGATCTGTACTTGAAGGGAATATGGTTTTTGCGGAGAACATAAAAGATTACTTTAAAGATGGGGCATATAAAGATTTAATGGATTTTGAGGATGATATTGCAAACATATCAAGTCTTATAATTATCTGTTTGGAAAGTGCGGGCTCTTTAGTCGAGTTAGGTTTATTTTGTAATCGAAAAGAAATAAAAAACAGACTGCTTGTTTTTGTACCTGATGAAGAAGTTCAGGGTAATATAGAAAAAGAAATTCCAGAATACTCTTCATTCATTTATTTAGGTCCGTTACAAAGTTTGAAGGATGAGTGTGCAGACTCTGTTCGTATATATCCATTCCCTAAAAAAGATAAATTTGGTGGAGGCTATGAGGAAATTGACTTTATAAAAGAAGATATCTTAAATAAATATGCCAAAACAAAAAAGCTAGATGTTTTTGATGAAAATAATAGTGGGCATCTTGCTTTTTTAATTTATGAAATCATCAGGGTGGCTCAACCAATAAAATTGACTGAAATTGAATTGGCTTTAATTTGCATGGAAATAGATATTGAACAAAAGGTTGTTACACGATTAATTTATCTCATTAGTAATTTTAAATTAATTTCATGTTATGAATACAGTAATACTAAGTACTACTACGTTTTTAATAGGGAACTAAATAAAGTTAAATTAAAAAGTAGCTTTGACTTCAAAAACTCAACAAGGGAACTATTTCATTCTTTCAACCCAACATTTAATAAGCAAATCGATGAAGCAAATAAAAAACGGTTCGCTGTCTTCAAGCATATTATAAAAAAGGTCGAGGTTACGAAATGAATTATTACAAAGACCTAAAAGAACAACTTTATTTATCTGAGTCTGAGTATATTTCATTTATTCGAACGATCCCTTTCAGATACAAAAGATATTATATACCAAAGAGAAATTCAGCCGAGAAAAGGTTGATAGCTCAGCCAGCTCGAACTGTTAAAACAATACAAAAATATATTATTGAGCACTTATCTACGAAGCTATCAGTTCATCAGTGTGCTACAGCATACCAAGTTGGAACTGGTATTAAGTTAAATGCATCAAAACATAAAGATAATTCTTATATTTTAAAAATGGATTTTAGCAAGTTCTTTGAATCTATTACTCCTGAAATACTAAAGGCGAGATTAAAAGAAGCTAAAATAAATTTAACAAAGGACGAGTTGTTTTTGTTTGAAAATTTATTTTTTTGGCGTAAAACTCGAAAAGGAACTTTGAGACTAAGTGTTGGAGCACCAAGCTCTCCATTTATTTCTAATACGATTATGTATAGTTTTGACAAACAAATAGAAGATAAATGCCAAGAGCTAGGAGTAGTTTATACAAGGTATGCTGATGACATGGCCTTTAGTACTAATAAGAAAGATGTTTTAAAGCAAATTGAAAAGCTGGTTTACAAAAATTTGAAGGATTGCTTTGGCCGTGCAATTAAAGTTAATAGAAAAAAAACTGTATATACTTCTAAAAAGTTTAATCGTCATATCACTGGTATAACAATTACAAATGATAATAAGCTGTCTTTAGGAAGAGATAAAAAAAGGCTTCTACATTCTAAAGTTCATCATTTCATTACAGGTACTTTAAGTAATGAGGAGACTTTGAAGCTTCGCGGTGAACTTGGATTTGCTATTCATATAGAGCCCTTGTTTATAAAAAAATTAGAGCTGAAATATAGCTGTGAAGTTATAGAGAAGCTAAAGAAGTTTAAATTATAAGAGTCCTTTCTTAACCACATATCTATACGGTGCTTCTTCTGCATCTTTAGCCACCAGCGTGTGATCCATAAACGTACAAAAACTCGGAATGTCGCGAGTTGTTGATGGGTCATCAGCAGTTATTAATAACGTTTCACCATCATTCATTTTACGAATAGCAGCACGTACCATCATTACTGGCTCTGGGCAGCGAAGGCCTATGGCATCTAATTGGTGATCGGGATTATCAAAGCTCATAATAAATTGGCCTGTTTAATTAAAGTGATTACTGCGTACGTAAGTGCTTAGGTATAGCAATTAATAAGTTTGGCAGTTTAACGCAATTTCAAATGTAATTTAACTATTTTACTTAATGCTTTTAGCAGTTTTAAAATGCTGTATTTAATAATACGCCCGATCACATAATTACGCTGTTACATGCTTGTTTGATAAAGGTCGTTTTCATAAATTGAAGCTAATAAAAAAGGCGAACTGAATAAAATCAGTTCGCCTTTTTAATCACCAAGATGGTTTTACATGTTTAAACTAATTAGTCTTGAACACGTTCAAATACAGTTGCAATGCCTTGGCCTAAACCAATACACATAGTTGCTAAACCGTATCGTACATTTTTGTCTTCCATTAAGTGAATAAGCGATGTGCTAATACGCGAACCCGAACAACCCAGTGGGTGACCAAGTGCGATTGCGCCGCCATTTAAATTCACTTTTTCGTCAACAACATCCATTAACCCTAAATCTTTCATTACAGGTAATGATTGTGCTGCAAAGGCTTCGTTAAGTTCTACTACGCCTAGGTCATCAATTGTAATACCGGCTTGTGCAAGTGCTTTTTTACTTGCTGGTACTGGGCCGTAACCCATAATTGATGGATCGCAACCAGCGACTGCCATTGCTTTAATACGCGCACGAATTGGTAAACCAAGTTCTTTTGCTTTTTCTTCGCTCATTACTAACATTGCAGATGCGCCGTCAGAAAGTGCAGAAGAAGTACCGGCTGTTACCGTACCCGATGCAGGATTAAATACAGGGCGAAGCTTTGATAGACCTTCTACTGTTGTTTCTGGGCGAATTACTTCGTCGTCTTCAACTAAGATAAGCGAACCATCTGCATCGTGACCTTCCATTGCTAAAATTTCGCGACGGAAACGGCCTTCAACTGTGGCAGCTTGTGCACGTTGATGTGAACGGTAAGCAAATTCATCTTGCTGCTCACGGCTAATGCCATGAAGCGTTGCAAGGTATTCTGCTGTTAAGCCCATAGAGCCAGACGCTTGTGCAATTGATGTTGCTAAGCCTGGGTGAAAGTCGTTGCCGTGAGTCATAGGTACGTGGCCCATGTGCTCAACACCACCAATTAGGTAAGTATCGCCAGCGCCTGTCATTATTGCGCGTGCTGCGTCATGCAATGCTTGCATAGACGAGCCACATAAACGGTTAACCGTTACAGCAGGTACGCTGTGTGGGATACCGGCAAGTAATGCTGCGTTACGTGCTACGTTAAAGCCTTGCTCTAATGTTTGCTGTACACAACCCCAATAAATATCGTCAATTGATGCTGGATCAACTGCTGGGTTGCGATCTAGTAAGCCTTTCATTAAATGTGCGCTTAAGTCTTCAGCACGTTTATGTTTGAATACACCACTTTTAGAGCGACCCATTGGTGTGCGGATACAATCTACAATTACTGGATTATTCATGATATTAACCTTCCACCTTATAGAAAACACGACCTTCTTCGGCCCACTTGCGAGTTTGTTCAGATACTTGGTAAATCGCACCTAGGTGAGCGTATTTGTCTGCTGCTGCAACAAAGTTAGCTAAACCAGTTTGATCTAAGTAACGGAACGCGCCGCCTCTAAATGGAGGGAAACCAACACCGTAAACTAATGCCATATCTGCTTCTTGCGGCGAGGCAACAATGCCTTCTTGCAAGCAAAGTAGCACTTCGTTGATCATTGGAATCATACAACGGTCGATGATTTCTTGTTTATCAAATTCTTTTGGTGCGTCTGTAATTGGGCTTAGTAGCTCAACTGCTGTCTCGTCATGAGACTTTTTAAGACGACCGCGACGATCTGTTTCGTATTTATAAAAACCGGCTTTGTTCTTTTGACCAAAACGTTTTTCGTTAGCAAAAATAGTTACAGGGTCTTTATCCGCACGAGCCATACGCTCAGGGAAACCGTCAGCCATTACGCCAGTACAATGGAATGCTGTATCAATACCTACAACATCAAGTAAGTAAGCCGGACCCATAGGCCAGCCAAATACGTTTTCCATTACTTTATCTACTTTTGCAAAGTTAGCGCCTTCAACCACTAACTTGCTAAAACCTGCAAAGTAAGGGAATAAAACACGGTTTACAAAAAAGCCTGGGCAATCGTTAACAACAATTGGCGATTTACCTAATTTAAGCGCGTAATCAACTACTGCATTAATAGTTTTATCTGATGTTTTTGCACCACGGATAATTTCTACTAATGGCATTTTTGGCACTGGATTGAAAAAGTGCATACCACAGAAGTTTTCTGGCTTATCTAGCGCTTGGGCTAGTAAATCAATACAAATAGTTGATGTGTTTGAAGTAAGTACAGTGCCTTCTGGCATGTTTTTTTCAAGATCCGCTAGTACTGCTTGCTTAACTTTAGGGTTTTCTACAACGGCTTCAACAATAATGTTGGCACTTTGTAGATCTGACTCGTTAAGTGTTGGCTTAATTTTGCTAAGTGTTGCCAACATTTTTTCCATTGGCATGTGGCCACGCTTAACTTTTGCACCTAATAGCTTAGACGCTTCACCCATACCTAAATCAAGTGCATCTTGTTGGATGTCTTTCATTATAATAGGTGTGCCTTTATAAGCAGACTGGTATGCAATACCGCCTCCCATAATACCAGCACCTAATACTGCGGCTTGTTTGATTTCTACATCGCTGTGCTTAGCAAATTTACGTGCCTTACCTTTAATGTATTGGTCAGCTAGGAAAATACCTGTTTGTGCAGCTGCTTCTGGTGTACGTGCTAATTTAGCAAAGTTAGCGTTTTCGATTGCCATTGCTTCATCGCGAGTACAGTTTGCCGCTGCTTTAATAGTACGTACAGCCATAACCGGTGCAGGATAGTGGCCTTTGGTTTTACCCATTACCATACCTTCTGCCATAGCAAAGCTCATGCCTTGCTCAACACGGTTTAATTTAAGTGGCTGTAGTTTTACGTTGCGTTTTGCTTGCCAATCTAGCTTACCAGCAATCGCCAGTTCGAGTGTTGATACACTTGACTCTAGAAGTTTGTCAGCACTAACTACCGCGTCAAACGCACCTACTTTAAGGGCATCTGCTGCGCGGTTTTCTGCGCCTGAGGTAATCCACATCATCGCGTTATCGGCGCCAATGATACGTGGTAAGCGCACTGTGCCACCAAACCCTGGCATTATGCCAAGTTTAACTTCTGGTAGGCCCATTTTAGCTGTTTCGCTTGCCACACGATAATCGGTAGCAAGTGCCCACTCACAACCACCGCCAAGTGCCATACCGTTTATAGCGCTTAGAGTTGGGAATGGTAAATCTTCAATTGCATCAAAAACGTCTGTTGCGTTTTTGATCCACACTACTAATTCTTCTTCAGGTTTAGTAAATGTAGGTAAAAATTCGAAGATATCGGCACCAATAATAAAGTGGTCTTTATCACTGGTAAAAATCATGCCTTTGATATCAGTATTGGCGGCTAATTCTTTTAATGCTGCTGCGCAATCTGAAAGAGTTTTTTGAGATAGTGTGTTTACAGAACCTGCAACACAAAACTTAAACTCGGCGATGTTTTCCTTCAGGAAGCTAACTTCAAAGGAATCGCTTTTATATAACATTATTATTCTCCCTAGTTGACGAACTAAGACTGGTACGATGAGTTTGCATTTCAATCAGTGTGCTTGCTTTAAATTAAAAATGCAACGAAAAATTTAACTCGGTTACAATCGACTGGTTAAAATATAGCTGGTTTGGTGCTAAGGTGGTTGAAAAGTTTTTATTCACAACTTTAATTTTTATTAAAGGACATTATGAAAAAATATTTACTAAGTGTTGCGGCAGCTGCATTCATTTTTCCTCTTCATTCTGCCGAGGCAAGTAACGATAACGATGCATTTTTAGATGCCGAAAAAAAAGTAAGGTACGGCAGTTACCAAGACTTTAAACAAGCGGTTAATAACCTAAATCATCCGTTAAAACCTTATGTTGAAAAAACATATTGGCAACGTCACCCGAGTATTAAGCATCAGGCAGAGATAGAAGACTATTTAAATATATACCAGCATACGCCGCTTGAGTGGCCGGTCCGTAAAGCGTGGTTAGAGTATTTAAAAGATAACAACGAAAAGGCGGCGTATATCCGCAACTATCGTGAAACGTCTAATACGGAGCTTACTTGTACTTATTTAGATTTTCAGCTTGATTTAGGTGCTCCCGAAAAGGCAATTCTAAATCAGGTGACCGACTTATGGGCTGTAGGTAAATCGCAACCTAATGGTTGTGATAGTTTATTTTCTACGTGGCGTAAAAAAGGCTACATGAAAGAAGAAACGGTTTGGAAGCGTGTAACACTTGCTGCACAAGGCGGAACGCAAAGCTTATTACCTTATTTAAAAACTTTATTACCAAGTAAGGAGCGTTACTTAGCTGACTTATATTTAAAAGTGCGAAAAGATCCAAGCGCAGCCGCTGGATTATATAGATATAAAAACAAGTCGGCTAAAGAAGGGCAAATAGCTATTTATGGTGTTAAGCGTTTGGTTTGGCGCGATAAAGAGCTAGCTTTAAAAGCATGGGAAAAGCTAGAAAAAATATTTAAGTACAGCGATGAAGAAAAAGCGGATGTGTATTACACCTTTGCATTGTCACTTGCCTCTAGCGGGCATAAACAAGCGAGCTTTTGGCTAAATAAAGTGCCAAAAGAGCGACTAGACAGCAAGCTTATTCAATGGCAACTGGGCAATATGCTCAAAACCCAAGATTGGGAAGGGATTGCTGCATTTTTTACAGGTAAAGAAAATTTAAGTCTTGGTCAGCAATATTGGTTAGCTTATAGCTATGCACAACGTGGCGAGCAACAAAAAGCAGACGACATCTGGAAAAAAGTAGCGGCTAATCGTGATTATTACGGCTTTTTAGCCGCAGCACGTTTGGGGTTGCCCGTTGATTTAAATAATCAGCCTTTAGCAGTCGATAAGGTACTTGTAGATAAAGTGAGTAATGCACCAGGCTTTAAGCGTGCAAAAGCACTTTATGATATTGAGCGCTTTACGTCGGCGCGCCGTGAATGGAATTACTTAACGGATACCTCCAGCGATGAAGAAAAGCTGGCAGCATCACAGTTATCTACCGATTTAGGTTGGCACGACAGTACTATTTTTACTTTAGCAAAAATTAAAGCATGGGATAATGTAGAGCAACGTTTTCCGTTTGCGTTTCAAGATGTTTTTGAGCGCTACAGTAAACGTAGCAAGATAGATGTTGCTTGGAGTATTGCTATTGCAAGGCGCGAAAGCTCTTTTGCGCCAGATGCACGCTCGCATGCTAATGCGCGTGGTTTAATGCAGTTATTACCTAGTACTGCTGAGTATGTAAATAAAGGCAGTGTGACAAGTAGTCGTTTATATCAACCTAAAACAAATATTAGGTTGGGTACGAGTTACTTACAATACTTAAAAAAGAAAAACCATGGCAATGAAGTGCTGGCTACGGCTTCTTATAATGCGGGTTATCACCGTATAAAGCGTTGGTTACCTGATGACGCTATTCCGGCTGAGTTATGGGTAGAGCTTATTCCGTATCGCGAAACCCGCAATTACGTAAAAAATGTATTTGCGTACAGGCAGGTTTACCATACAAGAATGGGCCGAGAAGGTAATGTATTAGCGCCGCTACTCGAAATGAAAATGGGCGGTTGAATATATGATACCAATCGACCAATAACTTAACACGATAGGTATAGGTATTAATAAGGGGGATGTTTACATGTTAAATATCCCCCTTTTTTGAGCGCTTAGGGTAATACCAATTTTATTAAAAACATGATCATTCTAGCGTATTAAATAACTCAATAACTGCGTTAAAAATTATTTATATAGAACAACTATGTATCATAATTTTAGCCTTGTTATTAAGCTATTCTCTTATCGCTATAATAGATCATTAATTTAATGCAATTGGTATAAGTGATAGACTCATAGCAAGTTAAATTTAACAGATGGATTAACAATGGATAAATTAGCCGTTTTATACGCCGAACATATTGCAACACTGCAACAGCGTACTCGTACAATTTGTAATAGCGAAGGGTTAGAAGGATTAGTAATTCATTCAGGCCAAGCTAAGCGCCAGTTTTTAGATGATATGTATTATCCATTTAAAGTTAATCCACAGTTTAAAGCGTGGTTACCGGTTATTGACAATCCTCATTGCTGGATTGTGGTAAATGGTAACGACAAGCCAAAACTCATATTTTATCGCCCAGTAGATTTTTGGCATAAAGTGCCAGACGAGCCTCGTGATTTTTGGGCCGAGTACTTTGATATAGAGCTACTACTTCAGCCTGATCAAGTAGAAAAGCTATTACCATACGACAAAGCTAAATACGCTTACATGGGTGAATACATTGAAGTAGCGCAAGCTCTTGGTTTTAGTATTATGAACCCTGAGCCTGTACTTAACTATTTTCATTACCACCGCGCTTATAAAACGCAGTACGAACTTGAATGTTTACGCAACGCTAACCGCATTGCAGTAGATGGGCATAAAGCTGCACGCGATACATTCTTTAATGGTGGTAGCGAGTTTGATATTCAGCAAGCGTACTTAATGGCGACACGTCAAAGCGAAAATGAAATGCCGTACGGCAACATTGTTGCGCTTAACGAAAACTGCGCTATTTTGCACTACACGCACTTTGATCCAAAAGTGCCACACACCCACAACTCATTTTTAATTGATGCCGGTGCAAACTTTAATGGTTACGCTGCTGATATTACTCGTACGTATGATTTTAAAAAGCAGGGTGAGTTTGCTGAGCTTGTACAAGCGATGACAGTTCAACAAATCGAGTTAGGTAAAGGTTTAAAGCCGGGTATGCTTTATGGTGATTTACACGTTGAATGCCATAACCGTATCGCACAAATACTCAGTGACTTTAAAATTGTTAACCTACCCGCGGAGGAAATTGTTGAGCGTAAAATTACATCTACTTTCTTCCCGCATGGACTAGGACATCACCTAGGTTTACAAGTGCATGATATGGGCGGTTTTATGAGTGACGAAAAGGGCGCACATCAACCATCGCCTGAAGGGCATCCGTTCTTGCGTTGTACTCGCCTGATCGAAAAAAACCAAGTGTTTACTATTGAGCCTGGTTTATACTTTATTGATTCACTGCTTGGTGATTTAGCGCAAACCGATAATAAGCAGTTTATTAACTGGGAAAAGGTCGAGTCATTTAAACCATTTGGCGGCATTCGTATTGAAGATAACATTATTGTTCACGAAGATAGCCTAGAGAATATGACGCGTAATTTAGAACTCGATTAATTTCTATAAAGACGAGTTAGCGAATAAACGTTAAAATATGCATATGAACGGGGCCTTTAGGCCCCATTTTTAATTGAGCTTTTAATATGTCTGAATATAAATATCCTGCTGCTGACGTTTTTCATCAAGAAGAAATAAAAAAAAGTACGTTTATAGTCCACATTGCACACACCCCCGATTTAAATTCAGCAAAAACATTTATTAAAAGCATTGAAGAAAAGTATAGCGATGCACGCCATAACTGCTGGGCACATGTGGCAGGCAACCCCGGTGGCAGCCATGTTTATGGTTTTTCGGACGATGGTGAACCAAATGGCACTGCAGGAAAGCCTATGTTAAATGTGCTGGTGGGTTCGGGCCTTGGCGAAATCACTGCCGTGGTGACACGTTATTTTGGCGGCATAAAATTAGGCACCGGCGGGCTAGTACGTGCTTATGGTGGCTCATTAAATAATGCATTAGTAAAATTGCAAACGGTGCTTAAAGTTCCCAGCGTTGAAATTACTGGGAGTAGCGAGTACAGCATGCAAGGCGCGATTGAGCAGTTATTAAAAACAAAGTATCAAGTGCTTAATATTGATAAGCAATTTACTGCTAATATTGAGTGGGTGATTACAATCGATAGCCGTGAAGCTCAGCAAGCAATCAAAGATATTTTTGATTTAAGTCACGGCGCAGTTGAGTTAACTATTAAAGAGTAATAACCTACACAAATTGCATATAATGCATACTGACCCTATTTAATTTGGTTGATACTACTCAGCCTGAATTTACTAATAATAAAAGCGACAAGCTAAATGCAATTTCGTACCATCATAAAAATTCTTGGCCAACTTGTTGCGCTGTTTAGTATTACCATGGTGCCTCCGGCACTGGTGTCTTTAATATACAAAGACGGTGGTGGTGTTCCCTTTGTTTTAGCATTTATTTTTAGTGTTGTTATTGGCATGATGGCTTATTACCCAAACCGCCATGAAAACGGTGATTTAAAAGCACGTGAAGGCTTTTTAATTGTTGTTTTGTTTTGGCTGGTACTTGGGGCGTTTGCGTCCTTGCCGCTTATCTTTTTACAAGAACCTAATTTATCGCTCGCCGATGCGGTATTTGAAGCATTTTCTGGCTTAACAACCACCGGCGCTACAGTACTTACCGGTATTGAGTATTTACCCAAGTCGGTATTGTTTTATCGCCAGCAACTCCAGTGGTTTGGCGGTATGGGTATAATCGTACTCGCTGTTGCTATACTCCCAATGCTAGGTGTTGGTGGTATGCAGTTGTACCGCGCTGAAATACCTGGGCCTGTAAAAGATTCTAAAATGACCCCGCGAATTGCCGATACTGCAAAGCACCTTTGGTATATTTATGTGTCGTTGACTATTACTTGTATGCTGGCTTATTGGGCTGCAGGGATGGAGTGGTT
This sequence comes from Pseudoalteromonas sp. APC 3691, assembly GCF_030408135.1. Classification (NCBI taxonomy): domain Bacteria; kingdom Pseudomonadati; phylum Pseudomonadota; class Gammaproteobacteria; order Alteromonadales; family Pseudoalteromonadaceae; genus Pseudoalteromonas; species Pseudoalteromonas sp. APC 3691. Next base: position 44,641 of record NZ_JASDCB010000024.1, read on the forward strand.
TGATGCGATATGTCATGCATTCTCAACGGTGGCGATAGGTGGTTTTTCTACTTACGACGCCTCCATGGGTCACTTTGACAGCCCTGTAATTAACTTTATTTGTGTGTTCTTTTTAATTATTGCCGCTGTTAACTTCTCCCTGCATTACGCCGCAGTGGCCAGTCGTAATATACAAGTTTATATCAGAGACCCAGAGTTTAAGGTGTTTTTGTGTATTCAATTAGCCCTGGTGGTTATTTGTTTTACTGTACTTTCCTCTAACGAAATATTTGCTAATGGCGATGAAACCCTCGATCAGGCGTTATTTCAAGCTGTTTCAATGAGTACAACAGCAGGCTTTGCTACGGATAACTTTTCAACATGGCCATTGTTTTTACCTATTTTACTTATATTTTCGAGCTTTATTGGTGGCTGTGCAGGCTCTACCGGTGGTGGCATGAAAGTAGTGCGCGTGTTCTTACTTTATTTACAGGGTGTGCGTGAGCTCAATCGTTTAGTGCATCCTCGTGCTATATATTCAATCAAGCTGGGTCGTAAGGCGTTGCCAGATAAAGTAGTAGAAGCTGTGTGGGGTTTTTTCTCTGCTTATGCGCTGGTATTTATTATTATTATGTTAGCGCTTATGGGCACGGGTATGGATAACATAACTGCGTTCTCAGCCACTGCTGCTTGTTTAAATAACTTAGGCCCAGGTTTAGGAGATGTAGCATCGCATTATGGTGCTATAACCGATGGGGCTAAATGGTTACTGACCATTGCAATGGTGTTTGGTCGCCTAGAAATATTTACCTTATTAGTGCTATTTACGCCTACATTTTGGCGTGGTTAAACGAGTCGTTTAAATTTTAATATACAAGTTAGTGGGAAAGGGATATGCCAACTTCAAATCTAGACAAATTACATCAACTAACTACAAGTGGTTTGGTCGATTTAGAAATATTAACCCCAACCGACAGTAAACGTGTAAAAACCGAGTTTGTTGGTTTGCTTGAAAATAAATTTATTATTTTAAATTACCCAAACTCTAGACGTTTACCTGCTAGTAGTGACTATTTACGTGATGGTGTAATGGTTGTTTTTAGAGCATTAATTGAAGGTAGTGGTGGGCAAGTTATAGCGTTTCGCCAACAAATAATGTCGGTTGCGTCTCACCCTGCTAAGCTTATATTTATTAACTATCCTAAGCAGGTGCAGTTATTTGCACTGCGCTCGCAAACGCGTATACCTACCTTATTACCTGCAAAGCTAAAGCTAAGTGACGACAGAATACTTGAAGGCCTCATTAAAGACATTTCGCTAACAGGAGTAATGTTTGATATTAGAGGTGATCAGCAAGATGAAAATATTAAAGATATGCAATGCACAGTAATACTCAATAGCAGCGATAAAAGTTTTGAAGGCGAAATTTGCAGTGCTAAGGAACATGTCGCAGGCGTGCGTTGTGGAATTAAGCTACTAGCAAGCGAGGATGAAATGAAAACCTTTATGAAAGAGCATTTTATAGACCCATCTGCGCTTGAGCCCACCGTTGAATAAATCGTTTTTCGCTTATTTGCAACAAAATGGCGTTTTACGTGAGTATTTATAAAGTATTTTTTGTTTTTATATAATTAAATATATTATTTAAATAAAACAGTGCATTACGTATTATTTTTTGTGTTATTAAATCTACCTCGTTAAAATTTATCTGAATTATTCTATAAATCCCCTTCTTTAATTTCCATACATTTAAAAATGTATCTTTTTATCTAAACATAACTATATGTTTTTAATAGTTTTAATGTATCCACTCTGAAGTGCGTTGCTAAAAGGCAACAGTAATTACTTTAAAAATCCCTTCTTTTTATGAGTTTTACATTTAACTATCTGAAATTTAATAGCTTTTAAATGTTGGCATCTAATTTGTTATACCCTAGGTGTACTGAACGAAATCGTGATTCAAAGTGAAATACTTAATCGCACACATAAATTTGAAGGATACATATTATGAAAAGCATTAATAAAACTTTAGCACTTATCGCTATTGCATCTTCTTCAGCCGCTTTTGCTGCAACAGACTTTGACACACTTGATGTGGATGGCAGTGGCACAATTAGCCAAGCAGAAGCATCAGTAGACTCAAAATTAATGAGCATGTTCTCTGAACTTGATACAGACCAAGACGGCGAACTATCTAAAGAAGAGTTTTCACAAGTATAAGCTTAAAACTCTGGGGCGCTACTAAGAGCCCCACATTACTCAAAAAATTGAAGGATACACGTTATGAAAACATTAAATAAAGCATTAGCACTTGTGGCACTAGCATCTTCTTCAGCCGCGTTTGCAGCAACAGATTTCGATACATTAGATGTGGATGGCAGTGGCACAATTAGCCAAGCAGAAGCATCAGTAGATGCAAAGCTAATGAGTATGTTCTCAGAACTTGATACTGACCAAAATGGTGAGTTATCAAAAGAAGAATTTTCAGAAGCTTAATTTAAAGTATTTATCCTGAGTTGCCAAAGACAACCTAAGTAGGCAAGGGAGCTTACGAAAGAGGATAACAAGGAAGTGAAAAATTACGTTTTAAGTTAAACGAAGCAATTTTTTTGATAGAACATTGAAGGATTAAGTTATGAAAAATTTAAATAAAGCATTAGCACTTATAGCACTAGCGTCTTCTTCTGCTGCATTTGCAGCATCAGGTTTTGACAGCCTTGATATTGATGGTAGCGGCACAATTAGCCCAAGTGAAGCGGCAGTTGATACAGATTTAATGGCCGAGTTTATTGAGCTAGATACCGACGGTAGCGGCGAGCTTTCTAAAGAAGAGTTTGCTAATTACTAATTAACCTATTTAGGTTAAACATTTTTCACAGTCAGGGATCTTTGAAAAGGACTTCCCATATTACTAGGAATATTATTATGAAAACATTCAATACAACACTTGCAGTTATCGTTTTAGCATCTTCATCAGCAGCATATGCAGCAGTGGACTTTGCCTCTTTTGATGCAGATGGCGACGGTGCGATTACAATGGAAGAAGCAAAGGTTAACCCTCAGCTTGTAAAGATTTTTGATGATTTAGATACTGATGGAAATGGTGAAATCTCTAAAGAAGAGTTTTCAAAGGTACAGTAATCAATATTCGAAGATACTCCACTAAAGCCGCCTTAGTCAGCGGCTTTTTTGTATTTTAAATTAACTAGTTAGCGTAACTAGTTAAAGGAATATAGCACTTACTTGGAATAGCTTTTCTACAACGGTAATGTGTTTCTTGTCGATTAGAAACATAATGACATGATCGCCCGACATAATAATTGTATCATCGTGGGCTATCAGTACATCGTCGTTACGTACTATTGCGCCAATAGTAGTACCAGCAGGGAGTTTAATGTCGGCAATAGCACGACCAACAACTTTAGATGTGCTTTCATCACCATGAGCAACCGCTTCAATTGCTTCTGCTGCACCTTTGCGTAATGAGTACACATTAACAATATCACCACGGCGTACATGAGTAAGCAATGCCGATATAGTGGCTTGCTGCGGCGATATGGCAATATCTATTTCGCCGCCTTGTACCAAATCAACGTAAGCACCACGCTGGATAAGCACCATGGTTTTTTGTGCGCCCATACGTTTTGCAAGCATGGCTGACATAATGTTTGCTTCATCGTCGTTGGTTACGGCAATAAACACATCTACTTGTTCAATATGCTCTTCTGAGAGCAGTTCTTGATCAGATGCGTCACCACAAAAAACGACCGTGTTATCGAGCATTTCTGAGAGTTGCTCAGCACGTTCTTTACTGCGTTCAATTAGTTTAACGGTGTGGTTTTTTTCAAGTGAGCGGGCAAGGCCTGCCCCAATGTTACCGCCACCAGCTATCATAATTTTTTTGTACGAACGCTCAAGTTTTTGTAGCTCGTTCATTACTGCGCGTATATGTTTTGTAGCGGCAATAAAGAATACTTCGTCATCGGCTTCAATAACGGTGGTACCCAATGGTTTTATTGCTTTACCTTGACGATAAATAGCGGCAACACGGGTTTCTACATTAGGAATATGTTCTTTAAGTGCAGATAACGCATAACCTACAAGTAAACCGCCATAGTAAGCTTTTACGGCTACTAACGAGAGCATGCCATCAGCAAACTGCAATACTTGCAGAGCACCAGGGTAGTCAATTAAACGGCGAATATACTTAGTGACCAGTGCTTCGGGAGCAATGTAATGATCGATTGGTAAATCATCGTTTTGAAAAAGTTTTTCGCGGTATTTTAAGTATTGCTCTGAGCGAATACGAGCAATTTTAGTAGGCGTTTTAAAAATACTGTATGCCACTTGGCATGCAACCATGTTCACTTCATCTGAACTGGTTACCGCTATAATCATATCGGCATCTTCAGCACCTGCGCGGCGTAATACATCAGGATGCGCGCTGTGGCCCATAACCCCTTGTAAGTCGTACTTATCTTGAAGTTCACGTAATCGGTTACCGTCTATATCAACAACGGTAATTTCGTTTTGTTCGCCAACTAAGTTTTCAGCAAGCGTAGCACCAACTTGCCCGGCACCGAGTATAATTATTTTCATTATTTACCCGTGGTATTGATCATAATTTAATTAAAAAAATAGCCATTTAATGTTTCATAAATGGCTAACTATTTAGTGTACGGCTATTAGGCTTTTTTAACTAGCTTAGCGTAATAAAATCCATCACTTTCACCGGGCAGTAACTGCAAACCTGGCGTTGTTACGGTATCGTTTTCGTGTAGAGGTATATGTTCTACATCATCGTTATTAGCTAAAAACTTAGCAACTTGCTGTTGGTTTTCTTGTGGAAGAACCGAACACGTAGCATATACCAATGTGCCACCTGGTTTTAACAGTGGCCAAATGCTATCAAGAATATCGCTTTGTAACTTGGCTAAGTCTTCGATATCTGATGCGCGACGTAACCATTTTATGTCAGGGTGACGGCGAATTACGCCAGTGGCCGAACAAGGCACATCAAGTAAAATACGATCAAATAATTTTTCATCCCACCAGGTATGTGGTTGCGATGCATCGCCACATTGTAGGTCTGCACCTAAGCCAATACGAGTTAAGTTTTGCTTAACACGTTCAAGGCGAGTTGAGTCGCTATCTAGTGCAAGTACATCAGCATCAGCAAGCTCTAAAATATGACATGTTTTACCGCCAGGGGCTGCGCAGGCATCCAAAATATAGTCGTCTGCTTTAGGTTCTAAAAAGCGAGCTGCAAGTTGTGCGGCAGCATCTTGTACTGAACATGCACCTGTATCAAACTCAGGTAACGAAAATACATCACGTGGTTTGGCAAGCTTAATCCCATCAATAAAATCAGGGTTTAAGGTGTGTTCAATATCGTTAGCGCTAAGCATGTCGCTGTATTCTTGCGTGCTAAATTGGGCTTGATTGACACGAAGCCACATTGGCGCTTGTTGCTGGTTTTCTTCAAGTAGTGCTTCCCAGCTATCTGGGTAGGCTGTTTGCACCTGTTTAATAAACCAATTTGGATGGTTGTATAAACATACCGGAATAAGCTTCGCTTTTTCTTCAAGCTCAGCTTGTTGACGCTGAAAGCTACGTAAAATGGCGTTTATCAGCCCTTTTAATCCTAAAGCGCGTAGTTGAGCCAGTGCGTTAACCGTTTCTGAAATGGCAGCATGAGGTGGTACGCGCATATGCTGCAGTTGATAAATACCTACGTATAATAAAAACTGAAATATTCTACGTTTACCTTTTAATGGCTGCTCTACTAAGTGTTGGCAGTAATTTTCAAGGCTCGGTAAGTAGCGTAAAACGCCATAACAAATTTGCTGTAGCAACGCTTTATCTTTAGGCGGCAAGCCTTGGCTTGCAAATGGAAGTTCTTGATTAAGCGATGCGCCTTTATCAACTACGTTATATAAAGTTTCAGCGGCAAGCGCTCGTACGTTTGGAACATTACTCATTGTTTTCGCCTAATATTGTGCCAGGAGTAACCCAGTCACTACGACCATTTAAAAAGTCGTTAATTGCCATTGGTTTTTTACCTTGCGGCTGTAATTGCGTAATACATAAAGCGTGTTCGCCACACGCCACTACTACGCCATTTTTGTCGCTTGATAAAATTTGCCCAGGATCACCTGATTGCAGCACAACCTGCGCTTGATGAATCTTTACTGTTTGCCCACCCATTTGGGTAAAGCACATTGGCCACGGGTTAAAAGAGCGAATGTTTCGCTCGATTTGAAGCGCACTCATGGACCAGTCGATATCAGCTTCTTCTTTAGAAAGCTTTTTAGCGTAGTTAGCAAGTTCATCGTTTTGAGGTTCAGGGGTGATCTCACCATTAGCTAATTTATTAATGGTTTCAATTAATGCGTCTGGTCCTAGCTCAGCAAGTTTTGTGTATAAGCTTGCGCTAGTTTCTGTCGTGCTAATAGGGCAGCGACTTATATGCAGCATATCGCCGGTATCTAGCCCTTCATCCATTTGCATTATTGTTACGCCGGTTTGTTCATCACCAGCCCAAATTGCGCGTTGAATAGGTGCAGCACCGCGCCAGCGCGGTAATATAGAACCATGCACATTTAAACAACCTAAACGCGGGGCTTCTAATATAGCTTTAGGTAAAATTAAGCCATACGCTACAACAATCATAATATCGGCATTTAAGCTTGTTAGCTCTGCTAGTGCTTCATCATTTTTTAATGACTGTGGCTGAAAAACCGGTAAGTTGTGCTCAAGCGCTAGCTCTTTCACTTCACTGGCTTTTAATTTTTTACCACGACCAGCAGGGCGGTCTGGCTGGCTATATACACCCACTATTTGGTGTTCGCTTTGTATCAGCGCTTGTAAATGACGTGCTGCAAAGTCCGGCGTACCGGCAAATATAATGCGTAATGGTTGAGTCACTGAGTTTTCCTAAGGTACTTATTACTAATCTGCAAATTTGGCTTCTTTTTCAAGCTTTTTACGAATACGTTGGCGCTTTAATGGAGATAAGTAATCAATGAACAGCTTACCTTGAAGGTGATCTAGTTCATGCTGAATACAAATAGCCAATAATTCATCTGCATCTAGTACAAATTCTTCACCGTTTTCGTTAAGTGCTGCGACTGTTACTGTTTCTGCGCGATCTACTTTTGCATACGAGTTAGGTACTGATAAACAGCCTTCTTCGCTAACGGTAGAGCCGTCTTTTTTAATGATTTGTGGATTAATTAATACCAGTGGCTCATTGCGCTCTTCTGATACATCAATAACAACGATTCGTTGATGAATATCTACTTGCGTGGCCGCAAGACCAATGCCATTTTCATCGTACATTGTCTCTAGCATGTCTTTTACAATTTGGCGCACTGTGTCGTCAACTTGTACAACATCTTTTGCTACGGTACGTAAACGTTCATCTGGAAATCTTAAAACTTCTAACCTAGCCATAGTTACCTTTTTCACTTGTGCTTAATTTAGGGTATTGTATGCTCTTATTTTAGCCATTCGCGTTCACCTTTAACAGGTTTTGGGCAATAATAATGAAAAAACAATACAAGGAAGCTCGATGAAATCTCCATTACTTGCAATCATGCTTACGTTAAGCGCTGCGTTTCCCGCAGTTGCTGATGTACTTAAAATAAAAAAAGACGCACCAAAACAGTATGTTGTAAAAAAAGGCGATACACTTTGGGATATTTCTGGCATCTATTTAGATGAGCCTTGGCTATGGCCTGAACTTTGGCAAATGAATCCACAAATTGACAACCCACACCTAATTTACCCCGGTGATGCATTAGCGTTGATATACGATGCAGATGGAAACCCACGTTTAGTGATAAATAAAGGATATAGAAAGCTATCTCCTCAGGGTCGTATTACACCAAAAGGGCGTGATGCTATTACTACTTTGCCGCTTGAAATGATCAAACCTTATATCAGTTACGAGCAAGCAATGAACAGTGACGATATTAAAGGTAAACCTTATATTTTAGGTGCAAACGAAAATACTAAAACACAAACGCTAGGCCATATTTTATATGTTAAAGGCGACTTACAAGTACATAAAGCATATGCCATTTACCATAAAGGTGACCCCTACACTGACTTAACCGGTGAAGTGTTAGCAACGCGTGCATCTTACGTGGGTATAGCACGTGCTTTTAGGGCGGGCGATGAGAAAAATGGCGTGCCTTCGTCATTACGCGTTGAGTCTGTTAAACGAGAAATTCAGCAAGGTGATTTTTTAATGCCGGCAATGGAAGGCCAAATGCTTCCTGCGTACTTTGATATACACCGTCCTTTAGAACCTGTAACAGGTAATATTATTGCTTCACCACGCGAAGTTAGAGAATTCAGCACAATGGATGTTGTGGTGCTAAACTTAGGCAGTGAACAAAATATAGAAGCGGGTCATGTATTAGATCTAGAGCGTCAATCACCAACGGTTATCGATGGTCCTCGTGGCCCTCGTTATCCAGAAGATTCTAGTAAATATGAGAAGCTTTTATCTGATGTGAGCCAATTATTTGGTGATGAGTCTGACGAACAAAACACAACGTGGACCATGCCTAAAGAAAAAGTTGGTGAGCTAATTGTCTTTAAAGTGTATGACAAAGTAAGTTATGCATTAATAACTAAAAACCAGCACCCAATTCGCATTGGAGATATTGCAGTTATTCATTAAGAAGTAGCGAGTCGGTGCTCTAGGAGAGAGCATGGATCAGTCATCTGGCAAGCTAGCCCACTGGCTTGCCTTTTATATGTGTAAAGGGTTGGGTATAAAAACCCTTTTAGCACTATCTACAAACTATTCCCTTGGGTCGTTATTCGACTTATCTCATGACAAGCTTTTACAGCTTGGGTTAACCGCTAATCAAGCGAGTAATTTACTCAACACCAATTGGCAACAAGTCAGTCATTATGAGCAATTAATAGCGCTGAACAACATTACTGTTGTTTGTATTTTTGATGCGCTTTACCCAGAAGATCTCCGGCAGATTGCCAGTGCGCCTTTATTACTCTTTTGCAGGGGAGATGTCTCGTTATTATCAACTCCACAGATTGCAATTGTTGGCAGCCGTAATGCTACACCTACCGGGCTTGAAATAGCCTCAGAATTTGCATACGAGTTAACTTTGGCGGGTATTACAGTTACTTCAGGCATGGCGCGGGGAATAGATGGTGCAGCACACAAAGGTTCTCTTGCTGGTACAGGTAAAACCATAGCTGTGCTTGGTACTGGGGTTGATATTTACTACCCCAAACGCCATAAACTATTAACAGACCAAGTTTTAGAAAACGGCCTGCTGGTGAGTGAGTTTTTACCAGGCACAGCTGCTCATGCGCACAACTTTCCGCGCCGTAATCGTATTATTTCTGGGTTATCGTTAGGAGTACTTATTGTTGAGGCTGAAATTAAAAGTGGTTCGTTAATTACAGTACGCTATGCGCTTGAACAAAATAAAGAGGTATTTGCAGTACCGGGTTCTATTAAAAACCCGTTAGCGCAGGCAAGTCACTTTTTAATAAAGCAAGGTGCTAAGCTGGTAGAAAACGTGGCTGACATTCTTGATGAGGTGAGTTTTACTTACGACAATAATGTATGTAATAAAGAGCAGCCGATTCAAGCCAATTCTCAATGTGAGGTTTTAAATAGTATTGGCTTTGAAGTAACCAGTGTAGATGACATTGTGCGTCGTGCGCAGTGGCCAATAGATAAAGTACTCAGTAGGTTGCTCGATTTAGAATTAGACGATCAGATTGAGCGAGTGTTAGATGGTTACATCAAGTTAAGTGCAGGAAGGTAATATGTTTGATATTCTTTTGTATCTTTTTGAAAATTACATTCATAGCGAAGCGGATATATTTGCAGAGCAAAATGAGTTAACCGATGAGCTACTGCGTGCGGGCTTTAATAAGCCTGAGATATTTAAAGCTCTTGATTGGTTAGAGCAACTAGCCGATTTACAACACAGCGATGAGTCTCCTTATCTTATTGCTAACCCTAAAGATGCTGTGCGTATATTTACCGATAGTGAATGCCAAAGGCTCAGCGCTGAGTGTCGTGGCTTTTTAATGTTTATTGAACAAATAGGCGTAATTAACAATGTAACACGTGAAATGGTAATGGACTGTTTAGCCTCTCTCGATAAACCAACTATAAGCCTAGAAGACTTAAAGTGGATTGTACTTATGATCTTGTTTAACGTTCCTGGCTCTGAAGAGGCATATGAGCAAATGGAAGATTTGATTTTTGATGAACCCAGCGAACTTCTTCATTAGAGATAATTATCTTAATTGTACTCAAATTACTTAAAAGGATAAGCACGGCATTGCTTGTATCTTTAAGTGGTTTGGGTATATTAGGCGAAAATTCACCAACCTATTAGGATCACCATGAGTAAAATCGACCATTCGCTTTTCTCGGCGAACAAGCACGCCCTCGAAAAAGAATACGAGATATGCCCACAGTGTGGTTCAGAGTTAGTGATCCGCAATAGTAAATCAGGCCCTTTTCTAGGATGCGCAAGTTATCCCAAATGCGACTTTATTAGGCCGCTGGCACATCACGACAGTAACGAAATCAAAATATTAGAAGATTCAGCATGTCCTGAGTGTAGCAAACCGCTGGTGGTTAAAAATGGCCGCTATGGTATGTTTATTGGGTGTACGGGTTATCCAGAGTGTCATTACATTGCTAACGAAAATGAAGAAAAGCAAAGCGAAGATACTTTGCCTAGTTGCCCTAAATGCAAAAAAGGTCATTTAGTCGCGCGCAGTAATAAGTTTGGTAAAGTATTTTATTCTTGTGATTGTTATCCAAGCTGTAAATACACGCTTAATAATAAACCGGTTGAACATCCGTGTCCTGAATGTGACTGGCCTATCGTCATAGAAAGAAATATGGCAAACGGCATATTATTGCAATGCCCACAAAAAAGCTGCATGCATAAGCTCACCCCAACTGAATAACGTTTAATTATATCTGGAGACTACTTTGTCAGACCTTTCAAATACGCCCACTGCAATAACATGCTTAACGCAAGGCGAAGTTATTTTATACCCAACAGAAGCTGTATATGGTTTAGGTTGTGATCCAGATAATCAACAAGCCGTTGAAGCACTATTAGCTATTAAGCAGCGCCCGGTTGAAAAAGGGCTTATTTTAATCGCTGATAACTACGGACAATTATTAAAATACGTAGATGATGCAAAAATACCAATGGATAAACGCGCTGATATTTTTTCGAGTTGGCCTGCTGCAATTACATGGGTGATGCCTGCATCTAAAAATACGCCTAAATGGCTCACAGGGCAGTTTGATACCATTGCAGTAAGAGTAACAAACCATCCAACAGTAAAGCGTTTATGCCAAGAGTTTGGTAAGCCATTAGTATCAACCAGTGCAAACTTAACCGGCCAAGAAACGGTAATTAGTATTGAGCAAGCCAAAGCGCAATTTGCAGAACAAGTTGGCTTTTACGTTGACGAGCCGTTAGGTGGTAATACTCAACCAAGCACAATAAAAGACGCCATGACTGGCAAAATATTTAGAGGTTAATATGCAAAGCGAATTATTAGATCAAGTAAAAGCCTACTTTATGGCTTTGCAAGACACTATTTGCCAAGGTTTGGAGGCTGCAGATGGCAGTGCTAAATTTATAGAAGATAACTGGCAGCGAGCAGAAGGTGGTGGTGGTCGTACACGTGTAACCACAAATGGCACTGTAATAGAGCAAGGCGGAGTTAATTACTCACACGTATTTGGCGCTTCAATGCCAGGCTCTGCAACAGCACATAGACCAGAGCTTGCAGGACGCAGCTTTCATGCATGTGGTGTGTCGTTAGTTATTCATCCTAAAAACCCTCATGTACCAACAAGTCATGCCAATGTGCGCTTTTTTATAGCTGAAAAAGAAGGCGAAGAGCCAATATGGTGGTTTGGTGGCGGGTTTGATCTCACTCCTTTTTATCCAGTATTAGAAGACGTACAACATTGGCATCAAGTTGCTCACGACATTTGTGCGCCTTTTGGCAGCGACATTTATCCAAAATACAAAACCTGGTGCGATGAATATTTTTATCTTAAACACCGCGATGAAACACGTGGCGTGGGTGGACTATTTTTTGATGATTTGAATGAGCTAGGGTTTGAGCAAAGCTTTGCGTTTATGCAATCGGTGGGTAATGGATTTTTAGATGCCTATTTACCTATTATTGAACGTCGCAAAAATGACGAATACACAGAGCAACAACGTGATTTTCAGCTTTATCGTCGCGGGCGCTACGTTGAGTTTAATTTAGTATGGGATAGGGGCACTTTATTTGGATTACAAAGTGGCGGGCGCACTGAGTCTATATTAATGTCTATGCCACCACTTGCACGCTGGGAATATAACTATAAACCAGAGCCAAGTAGCCCAGAAGCTAACCTATATCAGTATTACTTACGCCCGCAAGAGTGGTTAACGAGTCAACCAAGTGAGTTGATAGCCAGAGAGTGGCAATTATAAAAATTAAACAATAATCAAAAAGGCTTTATTGCTGTCTCTTGATCACAAGTCTGACTCAAGAGATTTTGCTAAATCGTAGCCTTCCAGGATGGCTTGTAACTTAAGCCATCCTTTCCATAACACTTTCACAGATGCACGCCCTGTGCGCTTGGTATCTTTCCAGCCTCCTAACTTTGCCAGTTCCTGATACGCCCATGACATATTTGGAGCAGTTTCAGGCAATGGTGTTTTTATTCTCTTTAACCACAATAACTTCCATGCTTTGGGAGATAACA
>NZ_JASDCB010000025.1:0-57319 GCF_030408135.1 Pseudoalteromonas sp. APC 3691
TTTGAGGAGCTTGGTTTATATCCAATAGAAAAAGTGAATACGGGATGGCTTGCTTTATCAGCGTTTAGGAAATAAGTTGATAAAATGTGAAGGGTACAGGAGCCGTATACGAGGTCCGTACGTACGGTTCTGTGAGAGGGATGAGGCATAAGCCTCACCCTACTCGATAGAATCGAGTAGAGATAACAATTGTTGCTGGTTTGCATAAACATCAATTTCACCAATGGTTTTATTTGTTGATTGCTTATCCCAAAAATCTATCGTTTGACTGATACCAATAGAGTAATTATCAAAATCACCTTCTTTTTCATAGCTTGCTTCAAGCTCTGGGTTATATACGGCTTGAGTTAAGCTTTTGGCTCTATGATTACTTGCATTAAGTAACTCTTTAGCCGCAACAACTTCGGGATCTTTATTTATTTGACTATCTAGCCATGAAATACTTTTCTGTTTGCCATAAGTGGCAACTGAAAAACTCACAGCCATGCATAAAGACAGGGTTAAACCTGCATTTTTTAAAAATATATACATAAAACTTCTTAATTTTTTAATTTATAAACACGAACCCTTTATCCTTCTCATGGACAAATAGGTCATTAAAAATCAATCTAATTAAGAAATGGGTGGGCGAAGTATCGCTTCAAGGTAAGTATTTGTTTGATCAATTTGATAAGGCGTTTTATTGATAATGTTTAGTTTGCCCGTGGTATTTGAATTACTGACTAAAATCCAAGATAAGTGGCTGCCACTGCAATGACCGCAGTGATGACAATCTTTTTCATTATGCTGCTCATCACCTACATTATCATTTGAGACATTTCGATCATCTGCATGATCATGTTGAGTTTGAAGGTGCTCTATATCTATTTGGTGATTCTCAGATGTTGAGGATGCTACAGCAGTTAACGATTGTAAAACAATCGAAATAACCAAGAGCATTTTTAGTACAACATAACATTAAGGTTCAAAGTTATCACCAGTTAAATATAGTATTTAAAATACTAGCAGAAACTATTTTCTTAAACTAGCTTTTCAATTCAGTTTCCACGCTTTTACATTAAATAATTTTTTATTTGACTCTATAGCCACTATAGATTTTATACTTATTTTAATATTATTACGGAGTGTTAAATATGTCAGAAAAATGTAGTGGTCAGTGTCAATCATCTTCTACCAATGAAGATGTAAAAATTGATACACAATTAGATAACTATAGTGGCGCGTTTGTCAGTACATTTAAAGTACCTCAAATGGACTGTCCTTCAGAAGAGAGATTGATTAGGTTAGCACTTGACTCAATTGAGCCTTCAGTTGGGTTGCAATTTGATATTCCTAGCCGTTTAGTCAAGGTTTTTCATGATGAAAATTTAGATGAGATAACAAAAAAATTACAACAACTCAATCTCGGTGCAGAGTTGGCATCAACTAAAGAAAGTTGCAGCACCGAAGCTGCAAAAGCAAAAGATCTAGCCCAAAAAAATGAGATGAAAGAAGCATCAACGCTAAAATGGTTGTTAGCCATTAATGGAGTCATGTTTTTTATAGAAGTAATTGCTGGGATTATTGCGCAATCTGCTGGCCTTATTGCCGACTCATTAGATATGTTTGCTGATGCTGCTGTTTATGGTTTAGCTATATATGCTGTCGGTAAAAGCATAAGCATGAAACTTAGAGCGGCACATATATCTGGTGTACTTCAAATTATTCTAGCGCTAGGTGCTTTGAGTGAAGTCGTAAGACGCTTTATTTACGGTAGTGAACCTATCTCTTCTTTAATGATGATATTTGGTGGAATAGCACTAATCGCTAACATTGCTTGTCTGTTTTTAATATTTGGCAACAAAGAAGACGGCGCTCATATGAAAGCGAGTTGGATTTTTTCCGCAAATGACGTAATCGCAAACGTAGGTGTAATCTTAGCTGGCTTATTAGTTACAGTAACTAGCAGCCGTTATCCAGATTTAGTGATTGGTTTGATTATTGCTGTTGTCGTTTTAAACGGTGCTCGCCGCATCTTACAGCTAAAGTCTTAAGTAGAAAGTAGTTAAAAGAATGCACCCGTCATATTTTAAACCATATATATCATACGTGATAATGATTTTAATCGCGGTGCAGTCTGTGTTTTTTTCGCAAGAAGAGATTGAAGGAAACTTAATTGAAAGTTCTTTTAATATATCACTAACTGAGTCTATTACCCCGCTAAAAGCTCCTGAAAGCTCTAATTTATTTGAGGAGGGTAATAGCCAAACTTTAATTGATAATTGTAATTTTTGTTGCTGCTGTCAGTTATTTTTAAATACAGATTCTTCTTGTAATATTTTACAAGCAATAGAATATTTCCCTACCTACGCCTTAGTTTCCCCTGAGCTAAAAGGCTATATGTCGGTGCCATTCCGCCCACCTAAATACGCCTAAATTTTATAGAAAATTAAGAAAGGTCACATGTTAATGACCTAAATATTACATATAAATTTATAGGAAAGTATACATGGCACTTAATACCTGTGTGCATCGCAAGATAGCAATTTTGAGGTGTGTAACACCTCGGCTTAAATATATCGCGTTTCTCGCTTTGTCACTTTTTACATTTAATGTTTATGCGTTTGAAAATCAGTTAAACCTTCAAGAAGCAATTCAGTGGACGCTTAAACAAAATCCAGAACTTAAAATATTTGATTTCAAGCAAACGGCATTAACAGGACAAGAACAAACAGCAAGTTTAAATCCTGCTTATGAACTAGAGCTTGAAGCTGAGAACTTTGCAGGTTCAGGTGAATTTAATGCATTCGGCAGTGCTGAATTAACTGTCGCTCTATCTTCGGTTATTGAAATGGGAGACAAACGCTCAGCGCGAATTGGGCTTATTTCAAACTCAAGAGCACTGCTCACTGCTGAAAAAGAGGTAGCAGCGCTAAACTTAATGGCTCAAGTCACTGAAAAGTACGTGGAAGTACTAGCAGCACAACAAAGAGTAATATTGGCAAAAAATGCACTGAGTTTAGCGAAAGAAACGTTAGAGATTGTATCTCAGCGTAACCGTGCAGGTGCTACTCCTGAGGCTGAAGTGAAACGTTCAAAAGCAGTTATTGCTCAGGCAAATTTGACCGTTCAATCTGAACAAAAGCGCTTGGAATATTTGAAGCTCTCATTAGCAGCCTACTGGGGGGAAAACTCTGTAACCTTCTCTGAAGTACAAGGGGATCTTTTTCAGTTTGGCAAAGATAGTGACTTTAACAGCCTTTTTGCGAAGTTAGAGAAGAACCCTGCTATTCAAATCTATGCAAGTGAACAGCGACTAAAAGAGGCCGAGTTACAGTTGGCTAAAACAGAGTCAACGGCCAATATCAAATGGTCTGTTGGTGTTAGGCGCTCTCAAGAAGCCAATGATACGGCACTGGTCGCTGGCTTTAGCTTACCTTTGTTTGCTGAAAAGCGAAATTCTGGCGCAATCGCTAGTGCGCTAGCAGAGCGTGACCAAGTTGCCATAGAGAAAGAGGCGACTAAGTTAAGATTTAGAAATCACTTACTACGAGCATACTCCAATAGAAAACAAGCCATATTAACAGCTAATTCATTAAAGCAGTCGGTTATCCCAATGCTTGAAGATGCACTGGAAGATACTCAAGACGCCTATCAAAAAGGTCGATATGGATATCTTGATTATGTATCGGCTAGACAAGAGCTGTTAAATGCTCGGCGAACCCTTATTGACGCGGCATCTGCTGCCCTAATTTATGGCGCAGAGATAGAAAAACTAACAAACGAAGCGCTGTCACTCTAAATAAACATCACTTTAAGTTTAATAACAATTTATTGATTCAGTGATTAACTGAATCGTTTAGGAATTCAAAATGAAAAACTATTTACTCGCACTATTGATTTTTATTGGGTATCTATCACCCATTCAAAGTGTTTTCGCTAGTGAAGATGAACATGAAGGCGAAGAAGGCATAAGCAAAATCGACAATAACATGGCAAAAAAGGTTGGTGTTGAAACAGCCTATTTAGCTTCAAAAACGTTGAACCAAACTATCCCTGTATACGGCTCTACGACGATAGGCGCTGAACAATTATTTCAAGTTAGCGCTAGATATAACGGCGTTATAAAGACAATAAACTTCACTGTTGGTGATACGGTAAAAAAAGGCGATCTATTAGCCGTTATTGAATCTAATGAGAGCTTAAATACTTATAAAATAACATCGCCTGTTTCTGGGACTGTTTTACAGCGAAATGGAAATATTGGCGGTATCACGCAAAACACTAGCTTGTTTGAAATCGTCAAATTTGACACCTTGTGGGCTGAATTTAAGGTGTTTACCAGCCAATATAATCAAATCAAAGTCGGTCAGCATGTTGATATTGAGCAAGGTGAACACGCATTCAGTTCAGTCATCACTAATATTATTCCAGCTAAAGATCAGCCTTATGTTTTAGCACGGGTACGATTAAACAACACTGAGTTAAAGCTAACGTCAGGTCAATTATTAAAAGGCAACGTAAAGATAAACCAATTTGAGGTGGATTTAGCGGTCGAGAAAGTTGCCATACAAGAGCTAGGTGGACAATTAGGTGTCTTTGTAAAAGAAAATGAAGAGTACGAGTTTGCACCACTTGTCCTTGGTCGTTCAGACAAAAACTATATCGAGGTCATTGATGGCCTCAGTAAAGACGCTGAATATGTAAACAAAAACAGTTATCTGATTAAAGCAGATATCTTGAAATCTGAAGTAGAAGACGACGATTAGGAGACGCAATATGATTGAATCAATTTTGCGTCTTGCAATAAATAGGCGCTATTTAGTATTAAGCTTGCTGATGGTAATCATCGGCGTTGGTATGTGGAGTTATCAAAAACTTCCCATTGATGCTGTTCCAGATATAACAAACGTACAGGTACAAATAAATACCTCTGCCCCCGGTTATTCACCTTTAGAAGCGGAGCAAAGGGTAACTTTTCCAGTAGAAAACGCATTAGCTGGACTACCAAAGCTGTCTCACACCCGCTCTCTTTCAAGATATGGTTTATCCCAGGTGACCGTTATCTTTGAAGAGGGAACCGATATTTATTTCGCACGCAACTTAATCAATGCAAGATTAGCTGCGATAAAAGGCGTTATTCCCTCTGGCTTAGAGCCAGAGATGGGTCCTATTTCCACAGGGCTTGGTGAAATATTTATGTATACCGTACAAGCTTCTCCTGACGCTAAAATGCCTAATGGAGAGCCTTATACCGCTATTGCCTTAAGAGAAATACAAGACTGGATCATTAAACCGCAATTGGCTCAAGTTAAAGGCGTCATTGAGGTCAACAGCATCGGCGGCTATAACAAGCAGTATCATATAACGCCGAAACCCGAAAAATTACTTTTTCATCAGGTAAGCTTTGAAGACGTTTCTGATGCATTACGTAAAAATAATGATAACCGTGGCGCGGGTTATATTGAGCAAAACGGACAACAAGTGTTAGTGCGCTCCATCGGGCAACTTGCGACAATGGATGAAATCCTCAATGTCATCATCAAAAAGAACGATGGTATTCCTGTAAAAATATGTGATGTTGCCAATGTTGCTATAGGCAAAGAACTTAGAACAGGGGCTGCTACTCGTAATGGCATTGAGACAGTGCTTGGTACAACCATGATGCTGATTGGTGAGAATTCTCGCACCGTTGCTTTAGAAGTGGAACATAAGCTCAGCGAAATACAAAAATCTCTGCCAAAGGGCATTACCGCAGAGCCTGTTTACGACAGAACAACGTTAGTAGATAAAGCGATTGCAACCGTTACCAAAAACCTCGTTGAAGGTGCGCTTTTAGTTATTGTTGTGTTATTTATTCTACTTGGAAATTTACGTGCAGCTCTCATTACCGCTGCTGTTATCCCTATTTCCATGTTAATGACAATCACAGGTATGGTGCAAGCAGGAGTATCTGCCAATTTAATGAGTCTCGGCGCATTGGACTTTGGCTTGATAGTGGACGGGGCTGTAATCATCGTTGAAAACTCTGTCCGTAGGTTAGCACAGGCCCAACACAACGGTCATAGGCAAGACTTAAGAGAACGCCTAAATACCGTTTTTGAAGCCACTTCAGAAGTGATACGTCCAAGCTTGTTTGGTGTGGCAATTATCACTGTTGTTTACATCCCCATTTTCACGCTAACTGGCGTTGAAGGGAAAATGTTCCACCCTATGGCGGCAACTGTCGTTATGGCGTTAATTTCCGCAATGATCCTTTCAGTTACACTGGTTCCTGCTGCTGTAGCTGTGTTTATGAAAGGTAAAATCAGCGAAAAAGAAAGTGTAGTTATTCGTTCAACCAAGTCTATTTATGAACCATTGTTAAAAATGGCGATGAAATTTCGTTGGATTATTGTTTCATTCTCAACGCTGTTAATGGGGTATAGCCTTTGGTTAGCAACTACGCTTGGGACAGAATTTGTTCCTCAATTAAATGAAGGTGATATTGCACTACAGGCATTAAGAATTCCATCGACTGGCCTAGAGCAATCAGTAGAAATGCAAGAAGTACTTGAGCAACGTATTAAAGCGTTTCCTGAAGTTGATAAAGTATTCTCGCGCATTGGCACACCAGAAGTAGCAACCGACCCAATGCCACCGAGTATTGCTGATATCTTTGTTATTTTAAAACCACGTAAAGAATGGGCCGAACCTTCAAAACCAAAAAGTGAATTAGTTGAAGAAATGGAAAAAGTACTGAAAAACATTCCAGGCAACAACTATGAATTCACTCAGCCTATTCAAATGCGTTTCAATGAATTGATTTCTGGCGTTAGAGCTGATGTCGGCATCAAAATATTTGGTGATGATTTGGATCGGTTATTACTTACCGCAAAAGATATTCTAAATATTGTGAAAACCGTGGATGGTGCCGCTGATGCTCGAATGGAACAGGTCACAGGTGTTCCATCTTTATCAGTAATTCCTAAACGAGAAGCGCTTGGTAGGTATGGATTGAACGTTACCGAATTGCAAGACTGGGTTGCCACTGCGATTGGCGGTGAATCTGCGGGGATCATTTATGAAGGTGACAGACGGTTTGAGTTAGTTGTTCGCCTACCAGAGCAAATAAGAACGGATATCGATAGCTTGAAGCATCTGCCGCTTCCACTTGAGAATGGTAACTATGTGCCAATTGAAGAAGTTGCAGAGCTTAAATCAGAGTCTTTACCCGCGCAGATTAGCCGAGAGAACGGAAAAAGAAGAGTTGTGGTTACCGTCAATGTTCGTGGTAGAGATTTAGGCGGTTTTGTAAAAGAAGTTAAAGCTAAAATTAATCAGGAAGGAGAAATTCCAGCAGGATACTGGCTTGATTATGGTGGAACGTTTGAACAACTAGAATCAGCAAGTAAGCGATTAAGCCTAGTTGTACCGATAACATTGGTTGTTATCCTAGGTATTTTGATTATAGCATTTGGTTCATTAAAAGATGCATTAATCATTTTCAGTGGCGTGCCTTTAGCATTAACAGGGGGCGTATTTTCACTTTATTTAAGAGACATGCCCTTATCAATTTCGGCAGGTGTCGGCTTCATTGCATTGTCAGGTGTCGCAGTATTAAATGGCTTGGTTATGTTGGCTTTTATTCGAGATCTTTGGCATGAAAAAGGCGACCTATACGTAGCGATCATTGAAGGTGCCATCATTCGTTTAAGACCTATTTTAATGACGGCACTGGTCGCAAGTTTAGGTTTTATTCCAATGGCGTTAAACACTGGAATTGGTGCAGAAGTACAACGACCACTAGCAACAGTTGTTATCGGCGGTATTGTATCTTCTACCATTTTAACTTTGTTTGTATTGCCTATTTTATATCAATGGGCGCATGGCGCTGAGAGTAACAAACAGCAATCCGACGAAATCTAAAAGCAAAAAAGCAGCTTAATTACTAAGTTATGCCTAATTAAGCTGCTTTTTATATTGTATGCTCCAAAATTTTATTGATAAAACTTACTCTGCTTCATCCCTACAATTTTCATTTAAAAACTCAAACTCTATCGTCGTATGCGATAAATGATAGGAAGATAATTTAGCTGCAACCTCTTGTTTAAGCTTAATTAATTCTTTAACGTCAAAGTTGTCACTCAGCTCAAGGTGCGCTGTTAAAACGTGACTTTCACCATCCAGTGACCAAAAATGCATATGGTGTATACCATTTACTTCAGGAAATTCAATTAATGACTGCTTAATACGCTCTTGGGTCTCTTTATCGGGTGCAGCTTGAAGAAAAAGCACCAATGTTGATTTAAGATTTTTGAAAACGTTAAATAAGATAAACAGCGTAAACCCTATTGATAATAGAGGATCTAATATCGGCAGTTCAACGAACAACAATACAATAGAGACTATAAGAACGGCAACCCAACCGAGTACATCTTCAAGTAGGTGCCATGTCAGCACTTTTTCATTTAGTGTTTCACCCGCTTTTAATTTGAATACCGCATAACCATTTACGGCAACACCGAGTATGGCTAGCCCTAACATCCCCTCAACTACAGGCATTTCAGGATTGGACAGCTTAGGTATTGCTTCAAATAAAACCCAAATAGAGCCGATAATCAAAACAATACTATTTACCAATGCACCAAAAAGTGTAAGTCGGCGATAACCATAGCTGAATTTGTCTGATGCTTCTTTATCTGAAAAACGACTTAAAATCCACGCAAAACCTATTGAAAGACTATCACCAAGATCGTGAACGGCATCCGCCATTATCGCCGTACTGTTTGTGAGCCAACCACCTATAAATTCGATAATGGTAAATATCACATTAAGGAAAAATGCCCAACCAATCCGGTCGTCTTTACCATGCTGATGACTGTGACTATGGTTGTGCATTTTGTACCTCCAGTACTTTTTTATTTCTTATTTTTGATACATTCATATTAATCAAATGTCGGATCACTCGTTGATACAACCAACGTTTTACACCTGATAGATTAGTACCTTTTTCGAGATAGAACTTATCTGGTGAATCATAAAGCCCAAAGTCGTCATGAATACCTTCTTTTTGAATATAGGTATCCTCTCCACGCCAATCCGTACCGGGTGAAGATAAGCACTTTGTTGCAACACCATAACCACAAAACTCATCTTTTGCTTGGCTAAATTTCTGCTGTAGTGAGCTTAAGTATTGCTCATCCAATATAAAGCCCTCTAAGTTTATCCAACGCCCTTCAAAGTAAACTTCTACCCAACTATGAATGATGTATTTAGGTGCTAACCAAAATACAAGCTTGGGATAGCACCTTTTTATAGTTGCTGATCAATGGTAAAACCTTGGAAACGACACTGGATACCTAGTCCACGCAATAGTGCCATTAACAGATTACCCTTAGTATTACATTGTCCATAACCATCTGCTAGCACATCGCTTGCTGAAATATCATCACTCTTGTTATAGCCAAACATTATTTCATCTTTTACAAACTGATAAGCGGCACCAATTTTGTTGAAATTATCCAAATTTTTCCACCCTCGTTGATCGATCAGGGATTGGATATCTTTGTGTTCAAAATTAACGATATTCGTATTGTTTAAATATTTCTCAGTCATTTTTATATATCCCTTTTGTTGCATACCTATACTATAGATCCTATAGTAACTATAGAGTCAAATGTCTGGGGGAAATTGATGAAAATAGGCGAATTGTCA
Source organism: Pseudoalteromonas sp. APC 3691 (assembly GCF_030408135.1). NCBI lineage: Bacteria > Pseudomonadati > Pseudomonadota > Gammaproteobacteria > Alteromonadales > Pseudoalteromonadaceae > Pseudoalteromonas > Pseudoalteromonas sp. APC 3691. The sequence continues at coordinate 9,676 of NZ_JASDCB010000025.1, forward strand.
AAAAAATCGGGCTGTTCAATACAAACGATTAGATATTATGAAAGAGAAGGATTACTGTTAAATCCAAACCGTTCAGAAGGTAATTTCAGGCTGTATGATAGTAAAGCACTTAAACAATTGGAATTCGTAAAGCATTGTCGCAGCCTAGATATATCACTCAATGATATTAAACGTCTTATCGAATTAAAAAATAAGCCAGAAGAAAGCTGCTCTAGCGTTAATGCATTAATTGATCAGCAACTTGCACTAGTGAATAAACGTATGAAAGAATTAAGGGCGCTTAAAGCTGAATTACAACAGATGGCAAGTGCTTGTGGTTCAGACAATACAATTGAAGCGTGCGGCATCATCAAATCATTGGATAGCTAAACTAAATATAACTTTAGATTAGTAGTATTCACAAAGGCAATAATGTAAACCATTGGCAAATTAGCACAATCATTAAATTTAAATGTAGAAACCATTCGTTTTTATGAACGAGAAGGGCTGATTACACAACCTGAAAAACCAATATCTGGTTATAGACAATATGACGAAACAATAGCAGGACAACTTAGGTTTATCACAAAAGCCAAAGCGCTCGGCTTTACGTTAAGAGAAATAAAATCGCTAATGTCTATGGACAGCAACTGCACTCAAGTTGAGCTATTAAGCCGACAAAAGTTAGCAATCATTCGAGACAAAATTAATGACCTTCAACGTTTAGAGAAAGTAATTGTGGATATGACAAATACCTGTATGCAAAACGAAGATCCAACACATTGCCCCATAATTGATTCATTAAAATGATTGACTCCGTACTTATATACGGAGTTTAGAATGATGGTAATATCAACCAATAGACTTTCAAATGATAAATAAAATATTAGACAGAGTAGGCTCTAGTGGCGTTTGGCTAGCGGCACGGCCTGCTTCCCTGCATTAAGGTCACTTGCATCGGCATTAGGACTAGGCTTCTTCTCTCACTTCGAAGGAATAGCTGTAAATACGCTTTTACCTATTTTTGCATCTTTGGAACTATTGGTAAACTTATACAACTGGCACAAAAATAAAAACCATACCAGAGCTGTCTTCAGCATTCTAGGGCCTGTAGCAGTGCTATTAACGCTTTATCCTCTTTGGCTATATGATTGGAGCACATACCTATTTTACTTTGGTATTTGCTTAATGGTCGTTATGTCGGTTTTGGATATCGTAAAACCAGTAAGGGAGCAAACATGCAACGTATGGCTAATTGCCGTCGTTGAAACGATTAACGGTCAATGTCTGCTTTTCGCTCAAATAAGACCCAAAAAATGGCTCATATAGCTATCTAGGTTAACGCTTTCAAAAAACAGAAGTATATTTCCGATAACTACCTTTGAATCCCTATAAACGGAAGTTTGCTTCCGAAATATAGCAATATTGGGTTAGAAACCGGAAGTTTACTTCCGTTTTGTACTTTAAGATTATAAGTAGGTATCTAATGAAAGCTCGGCAGTCCAACTCGTTTTTGCCCCAAGACGAGTTAACGTAAATACTCTAAGGACAGCTTTGAGCGAAGCAGGTATTCAAAGTATTAATGAATGAATAAATAATCAATTCTTGTTATGTAATATAATTAGCTTCTCGTTAAAATTTTCATAAAATTTAAGTTGTTAATTTCAAAGCTATTTTTTATGCGTGTTTTCGTAATGTACTTTTACCCATTCTCGAATAAGTAAATTCTCGGTTATAGGAGAGTCTAAAAAAATTGTAATTCCTTTAGGCTATGTGTAAGTTATTAATAATTAAATTAATAAAAATCGTATTTTGATAATTCTGGAAATTGACACATTGAGTGTTAACGGGAATTTTCGGTAATACGCCGTTAGGCTTCACGGAGAAAGGTGTCAAATTTTGAGCATGGAAAGTGTCATTTCAATAATCGGATCTATCGCTTCAATAGGTGGTGCTGTATGGGCATTTGTCGAAGCTAAGAAATCGGTAAACGCAGCCAGTAAAGCAGAAAAGCTTCGTGATGAACTTATAAGCCGTAGAAAAATGGTTGAAGTATCGCAAGTTCACTCCGAAACAAAGCGTGTTTTATCTGTTGTGTCAAAAGTCGGTCCTTCATGTAATGCCAAACTTCTCAAGGGAGTTAACTGCGCTGATATTGCAAAAGAAGTTGAGGTGTATGCTAGTTTCATTTTTGAACAAAGCGGTCATTTCACTGATTTTTTTGAGAACAAAGCAAAAGAACTTTGTAATGATTTAAAAGATGACATTGAATCATTGTCTGAAGCAATTAATTTTGAAGACAAAAAAAATTATGGCAAAAGTATCTACTACAAAATTCAAAACTTTATGCCCTTTGTTAAACAGCTTTCCGATGAAAAAAAAGAACGGGCTTAAGGAAAAAGTAAAGGAAAAACTATGAAATTATCAGACGGCGAAAAATTAATTGTTTTAATGCTTAGCGAGCTTTATGAAAAATTAGATGTTAAAGGTGAAATAGAACCAGATTTTATTAAATCAGCTATTTTCAGTGATCAACTATGGGGCGTAAAATGGAAATACAGTGGCATTCCATTTGAAGAGTCGGACGATCCTGAAATTGTTAAAGAGGTTGTTGATATTTTAGATATGTGGAGCTTTATAGAACACGCCTATAGCAAGCTGAACGAAGAAGAAAAAGCCAAACTAGAATCTGACGTTCCTTATTTTGGTAAAGACCCCAAATTCATTGGTTTTGATGGTAATAATGAAACTGAGTATATGGGAACAGCAATGTTTCTAGTTAACGAATTGGAAAGATTTCAAGAGTTTAGTGGTCGGAGCTTCAATAGTCATTGCCCTTCAATTGACGGTCATAAAAGAATGTTAAGTGCATTTGAACCAATAAGACAAACTTTGTCTTATGAGCCGTTAAACCTTGCGCAATTGACTACTATATTGAAAGAAAAAGTTCACCCTAGTCGAAGAGAATCCTAACAAACGCTTCAACAAAGGACGTTACTGATTAGATACTCTAACGTATTTATGTCCAAAAACGAGTTTGTATGGACGTCTGCTTCTCGCTCATAGCAGTCTGCCTGATGAAGTCTAAACTTATTCACTTAAACTGTAAGATCTGATATGAGCTAGTACAGCTGATATGCTATTTACGACAAAGTCGCTCGGTAATTAGAGCGACATAATCCCTTGGTAATCACACTAGTACATCATCATGTTTTTAAATTAAAGCTGTTGTTTACTTAACAAACATCCAAATACCGGCAGCGATCATAAACAGGTTTTCTGTTAGGGAGATAAACCCTAGTGGTACGTTACTGTCACCGCCTACACACGCACATTTTAACTCTCGTTTATCTATATAGACTGCTTTTATCACTGAAACAGCACCAACCCCACCTATGAACAATGAAATAGGGGCAATAATATAGGCTGGTAATCCGGCTATCATTCCAATGCCAACAAATGCTTCTAAAAATGGGTAAACATAGGCGTACCTGACTACTTTCATAGCGACTAAGTCATAGGTTATAAATGAATTAGTAAAGCTAAATAAGTCTTGAAGCTTTTGTATTGCTAACACTGCCATTGTTAGGGCTACAAACAGTTCAGCGGTTTGCATTGATAATAAGCTATTATTCGCTGCAAAACTAAATGCCACACTAAGCAAAAAACTAACCGAAAAAATCGCAATCACGGGCGTGTAAGTTGTACCTTCTTGCCCAGCTTTTGGCTTATCAAAGTAATCGAGTAAGTCGTCATAGCCACCTATACGTTTATTATCAATAAATGTTTGAGGTGTAGTTTCTACACTGTGTTGTTTTTTAAATTCATCTGTTTGCTCTCGAGAAGTTAATAGCTGATCATCAACTGTATATCCCTCTCGCTCTAGTAGGTCTTTTGATTTTAAACCAAACGGACAAATATGCTCATCTGTGGCCATTCTAAAAAGTTGGGCTGATTTACTCATGTTTAGCTCCCTTTTATGTATTGGTATAAAATTTTACTTAGCATTAAAATCCGGTACGGTCCTAGATTGTGCTTGCTCCTGAGTTTCTGCTAGGCCATTTTTCTCTATATCCTTTAGTAACCACTGCATTTCTTTAATCTCACGACGCTGTGCCTCAATAATATTTGTTGCAAGCTCTTGGACTCGCTTATCTTTGATTTTTGCCCTTTCACTGGTGAGTATTGCAATTGAATGATGTGGGATCATCGCCGACATCCATGAGCTATCATCAACAGTCGCTTGTGATCGAACTAAAAATAAACTTCCCGCAAATACGGTAACACTAGCAATGAGTACTGTTATATTTTTCTTTTTATCTTTATACATATTGAGCATGAAAAGTAGCATTATCACTGCCATCATGGCTCCCATATAAAGCGCCATATAAGTGCGAGTTTCACTAAAAAAAACATGACTTAGCTGATAAGTATTCAAATACATCAGTACAAACATGACTAATGTTGATGTGGCTATCATTAAGAAAAACTTTAAATACTGCGACATTAGATGGCTCCTTTCTATCATTTACTTTGTATATCATTTATACCAATGGGTAATTCTTACAGGTTATTAGGCGTAAACCCACTATATATTTAATCATTGAATCAATGTTTAATATTACATCAAGAGTTGTGCCATAAGTGTTAAAACTGCTCAGCGTATTTGCTAATATGCTTATAAGTATTTTGCTGTAAATCGTGCGTAAGCATTTCAATATTATATTTATAAAAGCGATCGCCCATTTCCATACCTGGCGTACCAGCAGGCATAGCGGGAACAGAGAGCCCTATCGTCTTTTCAGGATGTTGTTCAGCTAAAAACTGTTTTATATGTTTGGCGGGAACATGACCTTCAAATACAAATCCATCGGCTGAAACGGCTGTATGGCATGACCGCATATTTGATTTTATTTGATACTGAGATTTAATCGTCCCCATGTCATTGACGTTAATTGCTTTTGTTTGAATATTGTTTTCGCTCAAATGAGCAATCCACTTATTACAACATCCACAATTTTTACTTTTATAAACGGTAAGCTCAATTTTAGGTTTTTCTGAATTCTCATAAGTTATTAATGCTTTATGTTGTTTTTCGATACTTATCGCCGAAAATGACATAGTTAATGATAAAAATAACGCTGAGGTAATGTAGATTACTCGCATTGTTAACTCCTTAATTTGACCAATGAATATGAGTGATTTTCCAACCTGTATCGGTGTTTTTTAATGTGATTGATTCCATTCCCATAGACTTAATATCTTTTCCTTTGTACTTTCCTTGAGTTTTACTTCTTGAAATTGAGTAAGCTATGTCTCCATTTGTGTAAACTTGATGCTCTAGTAGTTCACTATTAACAGCACTTAAGAATTTCATATCCGCTATCATATGATGTTTCGCGTATTCATCTGCAGAACGCTCAACACTTCCGCCTTCAAAAATGATGACATCGTCGGCCAGTAATTTACGTGCAGCTTCGCGATTACCTTGTTTTAGAGATGCATGAAATAGGCTGACTGTTTTTGCAGCCTCGCTATCAACATTGACAAAGGCCTTGCCTTTTTTTGAATATTTTTCATCGTCATGTGCACTAACAGTAAAAGAACTAACAGTGCTAAAAATTAGTAGCAATAAAATTTTTAAATTAAAGGATTTAATTAACATACGTTTCCCTTTTTATTAATCGTTAAATAGGCGGACCAACAAGTGTGGTAAATACACTTGTTGTAATAAGTACAAACAGGGCAATTACTATTTCAACAGTAATCGAGCGTTTTAATATACTAATATGGTGTTGTTGAGTGATTTGCGGGACTAAAAAAAGCTTATGCCATGCACCTAGGAGCAGCATCGCACTGACGAGTAACAGCTTTAATAAAATTAGTTGCCCATAATCTGATGTAAACAATGCAGAAAATGACTCTAGGTACTGCAGGAGCAGAGTTAAGCCCGAAATAAGTAGTACAAATACAATAACAATAGCGAGTTGACCAAAGTAATGCATTAACCGCTTTACTTCACTGGTAGGTAGTAAAGTGCAGCTTTTGTAAAGCGGCCACAATGACCCTAACCAGCTCGCAATGGCAATAAGGTGAAAGGTTAAAATACTTTTCACTAACCCATTTTCGTTTGCGCTGTGCCCAGTAAAAGTGAAGCTATAAGCGATAAACCCAAGCATGATTAGTATAACGGCACCGTTTTTATAACCTGCTACGTTATCATCTGATTCCACATTCCACATACATGCGCTAATTAGAGCAATAATAAGCGCTGGTATTCTAAACCTTGCTTGGTCACCTATGACTGATTGCCAAACAATTTCAAGCATAAAGGGGTCAAACATTCCCATAAAGCCTGATTCAGCCATTGCTCCAGCTTCTATAGGTACTTGTAAAAGTGCAGCAATACTACCTGTAACTACACACGTAATTTGCCAACGTTTTAAGAACTGATGAAAGCTAATTAAGTGATGCCCTGCAACATTGCTGTTGCCACACATAAAGCGCATTAATAAAGTGCCCGCAAGCCCTACAATTGCTATATAGCTTGCTAGTTTTAATAATAGTAAGAACACTGACCATTCACTTAATTGCATGATGTTGCTACTTAATGATTATGTTTGCTGTGGGTATTAGATTGTTCTTGCATCATCTTATGCGATTCATTTTTATGTACCATAAATCTAAACGTGCCAGTCATTTTATGTCCATCACCACCCAGTGCTGTCCATTTAACCGTGTAAGTGCCTTGGGCTAGGCTCGGTAATGACCAATTAAAGTCTGTGCTTGGGGTGGCGCTGGGTTTGAAATCAAAGTTTATTGTTTTATTTTTTTCATCTTTGATGATGACTTTTGCTAGCCTTACTTCACCACTAAAAATTAACGAAAGTTCCTCTGGTCCTTGCATTAACATGGCTTCTTGTGCAGGTATTGATTGCTTGAGTGATATATGCGCTGATGCGGAAAATGTAAGCACTAAACCTAAAATGGCTACTGCAGAGTTAAAAAACTTCATAATTACCTCTTATTTAAAATGATTAAAACCAAAATTTAATACCCGCAACAAATGCGGTGTTGTTGCTACTTTGTCCACTTGATGTGGCATAGTCGGCGGTATTGCCAAATTTATTGCTCCATTCAACGCCAATATAGGGCGCAAACTGGCGTGTAAATTCATAACGAACCCTAAAGCCAATCGCGCTGCTTGATAGGCCACTTCCAAGCTCGTTTTGTTTATCGTTTTTACCATAAAGTGTAATTTCGGCTCGCGGTTGTATAATTAGCTTTTGCGTGAGTAGTAGTTCGTACTCTGCCTCTAACGTAAATGCGGTATTGCCTCGCTCACCTACGTATGCTGTCATATCAAGTTCAAACCAATAAGGGGCTAAACCTTGTAAGCCAAAAGCCAACCATTGCCGATTTTCACCTTCTTTATTGTAATCAAGACGAACACCTGCTTGAGTATCCCAATATGCTGATACGGCGTGACCCCATAAAATATCGGTTTGGTTTTCTTCAATACTTCCTTCGCTGAAATCACCCTCGGTTTTAATTACCAATCGATCAAAGGTAGTGCCGTACCATGCTTGTAAGTCAAATACACCTGCGTTTGCTTGCTCGTTATATTCAAGACGATCGCCTAGTAATGCGTAAAATGGATGCTCATCAGCGAGTGTTAATCGCTCATTGCCCTCAAGCGCATATGGGCCTTCTGTTAAAGTTGTTCCCGCAGAGTAAGCATGGGGGTCTCTTGCATCTTTAGGTGCACTTCCTCCTTGTGGTTGCATCTTAGCGCTATTCATTTGTGCCATTTCACTTTGCGCTAATAAAGGGAAACTAATTAATGAAGCCCCAGTTAACATTAATAAACTAAATGATTTAGATAGTTTTAATTGTTTCATGATACGACTACCTCTCTAAACATGCCGGCATCCATATGGAATAATAAATGGCAATGCCAAGCCCAGCGCCCTACATCGTGAGGGGTGGTTAAAAAGCTGATTCTTTGTGCGGGTTGAACAGGTATTGTATGACGTCGCACTTGCACATCACCTTGCTCGTTTTCTAAATCACTCCACATACCATGCAGATGCATAGGGTGCGTCATCATGGTATCGTTTTGTAAAATAACTCTTAAACGTTGGTTATGCTTCATATGCACTGGCGTGCTTTTACCAAATTCTAAGCCATCAAATGACCAGCTATAACGTTCCATATTTCCGGTTAAATGCAACTCAATTTCAGCTTCTGGCTCTTGCTGGTTAGTGACCCCTTCAAGTGAGTGTAAATCTGCAAGTGTTAAAACACGGCGACCATTTTTACGTAAACCAATACCAGGATCATCAAGATTTGTTCTAGGCATATCAACGCGCATATCAACTGAAGCTCCATACTCCGTTTTGGCATGACGCACTTTAGGGCTGGCAACTGCCAATGGGTTTTCAGACATACCATGTTTGCTATGATCCATCGCCATTGCACCGTGCTCCATAGCGCTATGATCCATTTCTTTAGAGTTCATACCTGACATGCCAGCCATACCTGCCATTGCAGAATGCTCACCGCCGTGGGTCATATTGCCCATCATATCGGTCATCGTTAACCATTCAACAGGGTCAAGTGCAGGTACTGGCGCATCAATATTAGGCGAGCTTGATAAAGTTCCTTTTGCGTAACCAGAGCGATCCATACTTTGAGCAAAAATCGTATAGGCATCATTTTTAGGCTCAACAATTACGTCGTAGGTCTCACCAGGGCCGAATCTAAATTCATCAACTGTCACTGGTTCAACGTTTTGCCCATCAGCTTGTACAACTGTTAGTTTTAGTTCGGGAATACGAACGTCAAAAAAAGTATTGCTTGAGCCATTAATAAACCTAAGTCTTACTTTTTCTCCAACTTTAAACATTCCTCGCCAATTTGACATTGGCGTACTACCGTTCATTAAAAAGGTCATTGCTGATGCAGATAAGTCAGCTAAATCTGTAGGATTCATTCTCATTTGATTCCACATTTTGCGGCGTTGCAAAGCATTCGAAACACCGCTATTTGAAACGTCATCAAAAAATTCTGGAACAGTGGGCTGATTGAAGTTAAATACATCACTCTGTATTTTTAATTTGCGGAACAGCGCCATTGGGTCATCATCAGTCCAATCAGATAATTGAATAACATGCTCGTTATCTGCACTAATAATATCTTTTTCTCGCGGTTCAATAATTAATGCACCGTACATGCCAGTCATTTCTTGAAAGCCACTATGTGAGTGATACCAATATGTACCGCTTTGTTGTAATTTAAATTTATAAACAAAGGTTTCGCCAGGCATAATGCCTTTAAAACTGATACCAGGTACGCCATCCATTTGATACGGTAAAATAATGCCATGCCAATGAATTGAACTCGGTACTGATAACTTATTTGTTACTCTAATAGTAACGTCATCGCCTTCTTTGAGGCGCAAGGTAGGGGCGGGTATAGAGCCATTGATAGTTGTCGCCATACGTACTACGCCAGTAAAGTTAACCGGCGATTCATCTATAACCAGATCAATTACTTTGCCGCTAAGTTCGGGCACAGTGCCTGTTATTGTTCCTGCTACTAAAGATGATGCAGCATGTAATACACTCGGAAAAGCAGCAAGTACACCTCCTGCAATTAAGCCTTGAACAAATCGTCTTCGTGGTGTGCTAACCTGTTGTGATGACTTTTTAAACCCCATTTCCTTACTCCTTCATACCAGAATATGTATTGAGTATAGAAAATAGACCTGTCTTAAACATGACGCGAACATTACAAAGTTGTAATGTTGGTGTCATGTTGCTGTAGTGACAGATACTGCATAATATTTGCAGAGGTAGTTGTTAGGACTTTAATGAAGGAATTGTATGCGCTTATTAGTTGTTGAAGATGAATCAAAGACAGGAGATTATTTAAAACAGGGACTAAGTGAAGCTGGTTTTCAGGTTTCTTTGGCGCGCAATGGACTTGACGGTCATCACCTAGCAATGACCGACTTATTTGATGTAATAATACTTGATGTCATGTTACCTGACGTATCCGGTTGGAAAATTTTACAGTCGCTACGTGAAGCAGATAACAAAACCCCAGTACTATTTTTATCTGCTCGCGATAGTATAGACGATAGAGTAAAGGGGCTCGAACTTGGTGCTGATGACTATTTAATAAAGCCTTTTGCTTTTGCTGAAGTTTTAGCAAGAGTACGCACTCTTATTCGCCGTGGTGTAGTACAAACAGTTGACGATATACTGATAGTTGCTGATTTAGAAATGGATATTCCAAAGCGAAAAATACAACGTGCAGGCAAGCGTATTTTATTGAGTAATAAAGAGTTTAGCTTACTTGAACTATTGTTACGGCGCGAAGGTGAAGTACTGCCACGTTCGTTAATTGCTTCTCAAGTATGGGATATGAATTTTGATAGCGACACCAATGTGATTGATGTTGCCATTCGTAGGCTAAGAGCAAAAGTTGATGATGACTTTACTGTTAAATTAATTCATACGGTTCGTGGTATGGGCTATAAATTAGAGGTTGAAACTGATGGCTATTAAGTCACGGCCTTTATCACTTACGATGCGTGTTGTGTTGTTTGTCGCTGTAACCGTTATTGCGTGCTTAACTTTAGTTGCCACCTTAATAAATAGTTCGATAAAACATCATTTTTTCCAGCAAGATAGTAGTGAACTGCATGTTATTAATCAATCTATTGAATTAGTTTTAAGACAACAGTATAAATCAAACCTGAAACTTAAAAATGAATTATCTAACGCTGTAGCGGGTCATCACGGTGTTTACTATCAGGTAAATACCGCAAAAGGAGAGCTCATTTTTCAAAGTTCTGAACGAGATTTTAGTGATTTTGTAATGAGTGCTAATGCTTCAGCTGGCTTTAACCGTAACAACATTACCTCATGGCAAAATGATACCCACACCTACCGAGCTCTGGTGAGTAATTTAAGTACTGGGCAACAGCAATACAAAATTACTACAGCGATAGACATGAGCTTTCATTTACACTTTCTCAATCAATTTCAACAAAGTCTTTGGGCTATTATGTTTGGCTCTGCGGTACTCATTTTATTGGTGGCTTGGTTTGCTATACATCAAGGATTGAACCCTTTACGAGGTTTGAGTCAGAAAATGCATGACATCCAAACTAATAAGATGGATGTAAGGCTTGATGAAAATAAAGTGCCTATTGAGCTTGTTAATATGGTGCAGTCGTTTAACTCGATGCTCGACAGGCTCCAAGGTGAATTTATTCGTTTATCAAATTTCTCTAGTGATATTGCGCATGAGTTACGTACTCCACTAACAAATATAATCACTCAAACACAGGTTGGTTTATCTAAAAAAAGACAGTTGTTAGAGTATCAAGAATTATTGTTTTCTAATCTAGAAGAGCTGGAACGACTAACTAAGATGGTTAGTGATATGCTTTGGCTTGCAAAAACTCAGAATGGACTGGTTAAACCCGTTCAAAATACTCTAAAAAGCCATGATGAAATTGAAGCATTATTTGAGTACTTTGATGCTTTGGCTGAAGACTCATTGATTACATTTAAGAAAAAAGGTCAAAACCTTTGTTTTTATTGTGACAAATTACACTTTCGCCAATTATTATCAAACCTCCTATCCAATGCAATAAGGTATGCCCCAAAAGGCTCATCAATCACAGTAAATAGTGAAATATTTACCGCTGATAAAATATGTATTTCAGTGATTAATACTGGGGAGAGAATACCTTCTGAGCATTTACCTTATTTATTTGACCGCTTTTATCGACCCGATAAATCGCGCCAACGACACAGCGATGGAGCTGGTTTAGGGCTTGCAATAGTTAAAGCTCTAGCGCAAGCAAACGGTGGAAATATAGAGGTCAGTTCAAATAATCAAACTACCAGCTTTAAAGTTTTTCTAAATTTAGCTAAAAGCTAATTATTAAATTTAATAACCCAATGTTTGCTTGTACCTCTAGACTTCCCAGCTTTCATTAAACACCGGTTTATAAACTTAAAGTACAAAACGGAAGTAAACTTCCGGTTTCTAACCCAATATTGCTATATTTCGGAAGCAAACTTCCGTTTATAGGAATTCAAAGGTAGTTATCGGAAATATACTTCTGTTTTTGAAAGCGTTGGCCTAGATAGCTATATGAGCCATTTTTCGGGGTCTTATTTGAGCGAAAAGCGGAGGGTCGGGTAAACTCGTTTTTGGACAAAAATGAGTTAGAGCTGAAGGACGGCTCTGTGCCAAAAGCAGCCCTTGAGTGACTTAGTGATAAAGGCTGCAATGATACGATTGCTGACATTTCACTATTTCTTTTTATGCCTTCTCATTGCCATTAATAGACTGTCATTTAGCTATCGCAACAACTTTGACCTTCTTGAATTGGCGGGCATTTCACTGTTCCATAAGAGCAATATACGCAACAATCGCCTTTCAAAGGCTTTAGGAGAACTTTGCAAGATTCACATTCATAATACCACTGGCAAGCGTTGGTTGGCATTTCTTCAGTTTTACTGAAGCCACACTCAGGGCAAGTAATGGTAGAATTTAACTCTATACTTTGCATGTTTGCTCCTTCAAAGGTTTAACAATGTCTAATACGGACATTACAATCATCAAACAAATACCTACATAAAACAAATAAGTGCTCCATTCGTATTGCCATAGTGGATAGAGGGTTAACAAAACCGCTATAGGGCCAATAACCCCAAGAATACCTCTCGCATGATTTTGGTTTTTATACCAGTTATACAAATTTACCAACAATGCCAGAGTTGCAAATATAGGTAACAAGGTATTTACAGCAATTCCCTCAAAGTGAGAGAGAAAGCCTAATCCTAATGCTGATGCTAACGAGCCGAGTGCGGGGAAGCACCCCGTACAACTAAGAGCCGCAAGCCAAACACCACCTGAGCTAACTTTATCTAAAATCTTATTAATCATTTTTAACGTCTAACATTATTTGAATGATTTGAGTATGAACTCCGTAGGTAGGTACGGAGTCAATACTATTTTAGCGAATCGATTATTGGGCAGTGGGATTGATCGTTATTGTTGCGGCATGAATTAGTCATTTCTTTTATGACGACTTCTAAGCGTTGAAGGTCAGCTATCTTATTTTGAATTACGTTCAATTTCAGCAAGCCTAGGGATTCTACTTTGGCACAATCGCCATCCATTGACATCAATGAAGCCACTTCTTTTAGAGTAAAGCCAAGTGCTTTGGCCTTACAGATGAATTGTAATTGTTTGGTGATTGAGTCGTCATAGACACGATAACCATTTTGAGGTTTTTGAGGCTGTTTTATCAAGCCTTCCCGCTCATAAAACCGTATAGTTTCTACGCCTATATCAAGTTCTTTAGCCAACTTGCCTATTGTTTTCATCGTCCAACCATAAAATCAACTTTAATCATGACATTAGTATATCAATACGAAGTAAAATTGCTCGAACTACAATGACTGGTTTTCACTAAAAGCTGCCCTTAGAGCATTTACGTTAACTCGTCTTGGGGCAGAAATGAGTTAAATCGGAAAGGCAGCTCATGGCACAAATGCGTCTGTTCGATTTGGTTGACTCTATTTGTTCAAATCTGACAGTTTTGGTTAGGTCTTATTAAATGAATTCATTCCGCGCTTATCTTGTTAAGCAAAAATGCTAACTAAATCACTATTAAAAGAAAGTCCGCTTAAGTTATTTTCATTAATCAGAGATTTAAACTCAGCATTGCAATAAAGTGCTGTCCCGCCTTGAATGCATGATTTGAAAACAAGATGTTTGTCTGATTTAAATGATAAGGATTTGAGGCCATCCTCAATACCATTCAGGTAAGCCTTTTCAGTAAGAAATTCGTCTTCTTCTTCGAAAACGAGTGGATTAAATAAAATTAGCTCTTTATCACACCTAAGCGGTATAAATTCCCCGTAAACTTGCAGATAGTTCCCTAGGGCAATATACGCTTTATGGTTCAAAACAAGGTAATTCGAAAATAAGTTTACGTCGTAGGCTTGCTATAAAGCTTCTTTTTCAACTTTGCAGCTAAATCCGTTTTTGACTATATCCGTTATTCTAGTTTTGCCGCTTGGAAAGCCAATCTTGGCTAATATTACTGCTTCTTTATAACTGAGGTTATTTTCTTCGGCAATTTGGTCTGCCATCGATACGATATCTAGGTCAATTATATCGTATGTTCTATCTGGTTTGTGCAATTTATAAATATCGAGTTCTTTTCTCATAAGTAATCCTTTGTGAAGTAATATTTGTGCTTATTAAAGATTAATGAAGCCAGAATATCAACTCCTTCGGCAACGCAAGCAGAACCTCATTGGATATTAGCCAAATTTTATTAGGCTGGATTACTAAAGGAGTGCGCATTAGTTATACCTATACTCTATTCATTTATTAGCTTTTACTGTATTCATTTATTAGCTTTTACTGTATTCATTTATTAGCTTTTAATGTATTCATTTATTAGCTTTTAATATAAAACTAGCAACATTTACATAATACAGATTCTCATCTTTGCCTACCAAAGCCCCTAAATATCTTCCATTATGTAGAGCTCACGACCCCCAAAAGTAAAATATAATAGATAGATTACAAGGCGTTAATCGCCTTATTTATCTTCCATAATATCTTTAAGTGCAATGCGTTTTAGCTGAGTGCCATCGCGATACCCTTTTACTAATAATTCATCTAATACAGCGCCGGTGTAAAAGGTATAGCCATTTTCTTCATCAACGGGAAGCTCATAAACAGAGCCTGATATTTGAGGCCAAATCCAATAATTCCCACAGGGTGATAAGTGAGGTAGAACCATTGAACCTGAGCTTACTCTCCATTCATCATCATTTTTCCATGAACAAAACAACACATAGCAGGGTTTGCTATCTATAGTTTGAAACGTTAAAACAACCCACCCCTCTGGCTTGTGTTTCATATATCACTCCATCTTGTTTGTAAAAAAATTTAAGCCTCCATTAACCTTAACCTAATAAGCGAGAACACCCCCTCTTTTTTCTTAAAAAAACACAAAAATAATGAAGCATATATGAACCCAGGATTAATTTTATTGGCACTTTGTTGAATTTTAAAACCAGATTCAAAGAAGATACCAAGAGGTCAGACCAGTTTAACCTTCTCTATTTTTGCGATATCTGCAATCATAGCGACTGCCTTTTGAAAAGCATTAACCTTGCTGGGGCTAGGTGTGAAATTTTAAATTTAAGCTTTTGGGAGTAACGCTAAATATTAATTACGCTTTGGGTGTTTTACTTGAACATAACAACGTCACGTTAAACACAAACATAAAATCGGTTTGGATAAGGTAAAAACAACTCGATAAACCTTCACAGTACTTTAAAGATAAATTTTTTTTGAGAATAAATAATTTGCCCGTAGAAAAAACATTGAACTTAACTTTTGAATTTTAAAGTGAGATTAACCCTTGAAAATAAAACAAAATTTTCAGTGGCTCCAAGGATTGATAAGCCTAATTATGACGAAAGGAATAATGTAAAAATGCTTACCAAGAACAGCTATTCTAAAGATAAACCTTTTAATTTATCACCCATTATCTATAGTGTAAAGACATTTATTTTTTGGGAGGTAAAATTATGACCGTTACAAAGACGAACGCTAACGTTCACAGAGGTCGATTTATTATACGATTTTACTCCCATAAAAATCAGTGCGCACTTAATCCCGAGTCATTTCAGGAGCTGATCCTGGCTTTTAAACTGGAATGTGACCCTAATGTGAAGCTGTTTGCCACCCAGCCTGAGCAAATAGAAGTGACTATAGACAAAAAAGTTTACCGCTATACACCCGACTTCTTAGTCCTATATCATTCTGGCTTCGCTGAATATATTGAAGTTCATCATGAGTCTCAGGTTGATAAAGAGTATCACTCGAAAATTCATCTTTTTAATGAGTACACCCGAAAAAAAGCACAAATAGGTTTACGGTTAATCATCGTCGATAAGCTCAATACTATCTTTATGGCGAACCTTAATCTGATAACAATGTATTACTCGGAGCATTCATTCCCATTAACAATGCTGCCTGATGGAGATTTAACCTTTGGTGAACTCATCGAATGCTTGGAGGGTATAGCTAAAAACCCAGTGGCAGAGGCTTATGGACTAATTGCATCAAATGTATATAAATTCGATATGGAGAAGCCGTTAAACGCCTCTACTACATTGATGCGAGGTCACCTCAAATGATCGGATATGCTACGGGTACTGACTTGACTAATAAGTACGGTAACGTTGAATCTATTGCGTTTGTTGACAGTACATCAATACTCCTTTCCGGTGATGGTATAGAGACTAAGAAGCGCCTATTACCTCGAGACGACTTTGAGAAATCAATTGATGATCAAGGCTTTATATTAAGAAGCGCACAGCATCCACATATTGAACTAACAGAATATCAAAAGTTAACGGTTACATCACGATTGGTTTATCAATCTATCTTGAAAGAACTGGTTAGTGAAGGATACCCTGCTACAACCAAGAAGACATATGATGAGCTCATCAAACGAGTCGAGAGTCAACATCCTGCAACTATAGCCACAAAACACCCGCAATGGAAAACGGTATGTCGCCATTGGCGCGTATGGGTTCAATCAGATTTTAATGATGAAGCGCTTGCGGGAGTGAAGCGTAATAGGCCTATACGGCTAAATGCGGCCACTGAGGCTTTCATACAGCACTACATCGCTACCGTCTATTCGTGTAATAACTCTGCTTTCAAAGGCGCATATTACAGTAACTATAAACGAGAAGCGCAAGAAGCTAGCTTGAAAAATAATGAGATTCAAATCGCATCACAACGCACCTTTTACCGCCGGTTACAAGAGCTTACTGATGCCGAAAAACTTGCTAATTTTAAAGGTCTTTCACAAGCGGAAATCAATAAGCGACTAACAACGCTACGTAAACGAATAAAAACCTATTACGCAATGCAACGCGTTGAATGCGACCGTGTTGTGCTAAATATGTGTTTAATTGATGATAAAACAGGTCTACCGACACCGCCTATTTCTTTGTATGTAGCAATAGACGTTTACACACGCGCACCTATCTCTGTGGTGCTTAGCTTTGAACCTGAAAACTCTGCCGGTGGGCTTAACCTTTTACGTCAAATATTTATGGCGGATAGTAATCTTACAATGAATGGACGTAAACCGACTACATTGATTATGGATAATGGCCCAGGGTTTAATAATCGTTTGATAAAAAAGGCTGCGGAGCGACTTGAGTTAAATATTCATTATACACCTTCAAATCAACCTGCTAAAAAGCCATTCATTGAGTCATTTTTTAACGTATTAAGAGATCACTTTTTTTCGGGTATGAAGATTGAAACGCAAAGTGGTGAGACGAGTATTGGATTTCAAAGTTATTCAGGTAAACGTACTAACCCGAACTCACTCGACACAATTCCATTAGCTAAACGTGCGGATATAAAAGTATCTGATTTTACAAAGCTACTGAATATATTTTTGACAGAATACATGCACAAACACCATAAACAGGCTGGCCATACGCCTATCAAAAAATGGAATCAGTCCATTATTGATACGCCTATGCCTTCATTCACATATGATCAGCTACAACATTGCTTCCACGTGTCCAGAGCCCAGGCCTCACATAAATTACAGCAACGTGGAACTATCAGATGTTTAGGTCAAGATTATTACAGTGATGAGCTAAAACAACTATACGCGGCTACTAAAACAGACATGGAGCTGGGTGAAAACCCCTCTGTTTATGTGTTTCATGACGACCTAGATGCCAGAAAAGTAACAGTTCAAGCAACACTGCCTGGCGAGAACAATCCTGTGGAAATAGTGGCTGATAATATTGACCATCATGATACTAAACTACCAGTCAGCTTTGCTGAACTAAATGGCAATCAAACTCTGACCCAACTCGGAATATATACAGAAACTTTCTCCCATACTCCTACTGGTCACTATGTCGGTGAAATAACTGAATTCGTAAAGCAAAAGCCCAAACGCAAACAGCACAGAGGCCCAAAGGTAGCGTCTTTCAATAAAAATACGAAAGAGAACTTATCCATTGTAGAGCGAATAAAAAAATCTCATAAAGTGAATGAACTTAAATCACAGATATCGCACTCAGGTGAACAAGATACCTACGCAGATACGATAGTGAGCAAAACCAGAGAAATGGCCTCTACCCGTTATAATGATGATGAAGGAAATGAAAAACAATGGTAACTATGCCCAGTACAATTTTCGCATGTGACATACAAATGAAGATATGGCAAAGGATAGCGGAAATCCACAATATGTATCACGTACCTTCAGAGGATAAACGAGCTCAACTTATTTATGGTGCCTCGGGTGCTGGCAAGACGTATATATTAAAGCAGTATCACGCTCAGTTTTTACCTGTTACTAAGCCAGAAAAAACGACAAAACCAATCTTTTATGTCGCTTTTAAGGAGTTTAAAAAAAGTACTGCAGAGATAACTCGATTTTTAATTTCAGAGCTAGACGGAACAACACAAAATTCTCGCACTACTGCAGCTGAATTGGATGCCCAACTTATCTCACTTCTCAAAGGCCTAGAAGTGGAGCTAATCATTCTTGATGAAATTCAGAATATTGCCTCAAGTTATGATGGGATAGAGTTTCAACGAATTATTAAATATTTTTGCTATCTGATCGATAGCAACAAGATCCGTTGTTCGATTATTTTCGCCGGTACAAGCAGTGCTAAGCGCCTTATTACATTTGGTAGAACCGCCGGTAAATTTGACGATGACGAGCAGATGTCTCGTCGACAAATGCGCCCCATTGAAATTAAGCCAATCCTTCCTAAAACGAAAAACTGGATTGCCTGTTGTAATTGGTTCATTCAACAAGTTGGGTTGCCAAATTTAACAAAGGATGAGCACAGTGAGCTACTTGATCGTATTTACCTTGCGTACAGTGAGCACACCATGAGTACAATGCGCGATTTATTTTTACGTAATAACACACGAAATGCAAAAAACTATGATCAGCTTATAGAAGCCTTATTTGAAAACTTTGAGAAATATGCAATTGGGGCTGTCAATCCATTTGATTATGAACTTTTAACAAAAAAAACAATTAGATGCATATCTAAATGAGCAAGATAAAAACCTTAGAAGTCAGTTCTATTCGGGGTTATGCTAATGCGTTTCCCAATAAAACCCTCTTACTATGAAGCGGAGTCAGGTATTGGTTATGTACTTCGTTTACTTAAAAGAAATGGCATACAATCAGAATCTCGCGTACTCAATAAGGCTATGCTAACCAGTATCATCAAAGGTAGATCAACAAAGAACGGACTCCTTGATCACCTTATTCCTATAACTCGCACTTTATCATCATTAAAGATAAAGTGCTGGACACATGCGAGATTGCTAACGCCACAAGTTTGTCCAGATTGTGTTAACCAATATGGGTATTTTAGGGCCCAGTGGCAAAATCCATTTTTACGACACTGTATTATTCATGAGTGTGCCCTGTTATCCGAATGCCCTCATTGCAATTCACCGCTGCAATTTACCATTAATCTTCTAAATGGCCGCTGCACATCACCTTTGTGCGGCTTACGCTTAACGCATATGCCATTGAATAATCAATTAAAATCACCTGAACAAGTCCACGATGCATACCTCATAGCTAAAGTGATAGTTGACGATAGTAATACACGAACGAGTTTCCCACCAAAGGAGATTACCTCCACATTATTAAATAGAGCGGCTGATATTCTTAATAACCCAGATAGTGCTAGAGTATTCTTAAGTGAAAGGGCTAAACGTGTACCAACAGATCTACCGTTGAACATTGAGTTTCACAAAATTGAAATTATTGTTCAGAATTTGCTATGTGAATGGGGGTCATTATCCACACTATATGAAATGTATAATAGCGAGTATATTCGTTCAAAAGCTCCCATAACTCAGCTTTGGTTTGAAGCTCAAACAGCCTCCTCTATAATTGGGATAACCTTTAAACAAATCGCTCTTTTAGTCGAAGTTGGATTGATAAGAACTGATTCAAAAAAGGCCTTAAGAACAGATACTCGCGTTGAAATATCAGGTGTTTATACCTTTTTAGCCGAGTTCAGCCACAATAAAGATTACGTCCCCCTTTCTGAGCTACGTCGCTTTATGGCTCTTCATAATATCTGTATAACTGATGTACTGATAGCTGCTAAAAATAAAGAATTATCAATAACATACAAACCTTCATTAGACTTAATGCATTCCATACACGTTTTGCCTGAAGCATTCGATACCTTTTGTAAATTACATACTCAACTTATAAGAGATAAAACGATGTCCGTTGCAAACGTAGCTGAAGTCACCGGTATACCAAAGGTAGAACTAATGAGGTTGATTAATACCGGTAAGCTCAGGCCCGTTTACATTCATGGCAATAATTCAAAACGTATACTTAATTGTGATACTTTGAAGTTGGCGAAAACGCAAAACAAACAGCTATCACTCGACATTTAGTACTTTGTAATTTCAACTTTAATTTTTAGGCCGAGACATGTTCTCGGTCTATGCTTTATTAATAACAATACCGGCAGTTCACTAAAACTAATCGACTGAATATCAATAAGTTTAACTTTCCCTTTTTTAATAAAGGTTTAGTAACTTCATCCATAACTAAACCTAAATCAAACCAAATTTGAATTAACTCAACATTACAAATGAAGCTTCGCATATCTGCATTTTAACTTTCACTTAAATGGCTTCATTTCTCTTTATCCTAAAAATCCATTTTCTAATCGATTTACTACACTTTTACTAAGTAAATATTAGCGTATAGTGTTCGCCACTAATTTACCGAATACAGAATCTACTTAATTATGTGCTCATTAAAATCAAGTCAGAGTTCTTCAGTGGCAGAATGAGAATCTGCAAGGCAGAATGAGAACTTTTTGGCTGGATGAGAATTTGTGTTGGGGCAGTTTTTAGCTATAAATAATTCTCAATTTAAGAGGCGCAGTACCGATAAAGAACACAAGCTAAGTTATTGTTTTGAAATCTTATTACATGGCTGAGATTCTCAAGTTATATGGCGCCGATCAGAGAAAGTTATGCTTAATAATTTCAAAGCAAAAAAACTAAAACAGATATGCCTTGCTGTAAGTATGTTGTTTTTATGTAGTTGTTCGGCATCTTTTACTTACAATAATTTGAGTTGGCTTTCATCGTTTTGGGTTGACGATTATGTTGATTTAAATAAAAAGCAAAATACACAGCTAAAAAACATAATTACAACAACACAAAATTGGCACCAAACTACCCAGTTACCCGCCTACAGACAAGACATACAAAATATAAAAGTATTGTTTAACCAAACATTGGAGGCTAAACAATTAAAAACACAGGTTGTGCTTGCAAAACAACATTGGCAGAACCTACTTGGATACGCAAAGCTGCCTTTAGCTGAGCTTGGGGCAACCTTATCAAGTGAGCAAAGAGGTGAGCTTTTAAACAATATCCAAATAAAAATTAACGACGAACGCGAAGAGTTTAACGAACAAACCCCGCTTGAGCGAAAAAGTGAGCGTTTAGAAGAGCAATTTGAATACTACGAGCAGTGGATAGGCAAGCTTAATAAACAACAAAAAGCGCTGATTAAATCGACTAATGAGCAACATCAAGACTCAGGAGCGCTGTGGTTAGAGTACAAGCAAAACCGTTTGAATGCAGCCAAACAGGTATTTACAAATGCTGAAATTACAAAAAAAGAATTTATAAATCAGTTAAGTACGGTTATTGAAGAGCGCGAACTTTATATGAGCAACGCGCTATTGAAAAGCAATGAAGTAAACTTAAATTTATATATAAATTTACTCTACAAATTAAACCTAACTCTAAATGATAAACAACGCCAAAGTGTTAATGATCAATTTGATGAGTTAATTGAGACCTTAAACGATATAATAGAAAACTAAATTGTGCGTGAATTATTAAGTTTTAAATTAGCTGTTTAGGCTGGTTTGTTTTTAAACGCAAAAAATGCTTTTTAAAGGGCAATATATGGTTACAGATTTGAAGAGTATCTTAAACACTTGGCATCTCAATAGGGACAACCAAGAATGGGTTTTAGCTACTTTGTACAAAATTGAAGGCTCTAGCTACAGAAAACTAGGGGCTATGATGCTTATATCTAGCCTAGGCGAGCGCCTGGGGATGCTTTCGGGTGGCTGTTTAGAAGCTGACATACAGCGCCATGCTAAACAAGTAATGAGTACTTTAACAAGTAAAACCATCAGTTATGATGCCACCGATGAAGACGATTTAACATTTCAACTTGGTATTGGTTGTGGGGGCATAGTACACATTTTACTGCAGCCCATTCACAAAGCTAATGACTATTTACAGTTAGAGCTTGTATCTAAAGCACTTAATGAGAATAAACCAGGGCGATACCTTCAACAGGTAAGCCCCATTTTGCCAGCCGGTAGTGGTGTATTTACGCAAAATGATGAGTTACATGGTTTATCAATGAACCGCAAAGCGCAGTTGGTAGAATTACAAGGCGCTACGTGCTTGCAAACTTCTATTTATCCGCCTCCTCATTTATTAATAGTGGGTGGTGGGGCCGATGCAGTTCCGGTTTATACATTTGCCAAACAACTTGGTTGGAGTGTAACTGTATGGGATACACGTGCTGCCAATGCAAAAAGGCAATATTTTAAAAATGCTGATGCTATTTTGCGCTTCACACCGAGTGAGTTAAAAGAATATTGCATAACTAATAAAGTCGATGCGGCTATTTTAATGGCTCACAGCGTTGAGCTCGACGCGAGTACGTTAGCTCAATTTAAAGATGTTTCTTTTAAATACATAGGGTTATTGGGTCCTAAGCACAGACGTGAACAAGTTTTAGAGCACGCAAATACGCGTGTTTCACAAATAAAGTCTCCTGTTTTTGGGCCTGTCGGTTTAAATTTAGGCGGCGACTCGCCAGAGAGTATTGCACTATCGCTGATCAGTGAAATACATGCAGTGCTGTGTGACAAAAACGCCCAATCGCTAAGCCATTGGGGGCAAGAGGCGTGCTAATTGCAAAAGTTGTTTTAGCCGCAGGTCAATCATCTCGCTTTAACGGCTGTAAATTAACGGCTGATATCGGGTTTGGCAAAACAATGATTGAGCATGCAGTAAATACACTTCAAGCACTTGATGACACGCCCGTGTATGTAGTTACCGGGGCATGGCATAAAGAAGTATCACAAGCACTGGCAGGTTATAAAAACATAGAGCTCATTGAGAACAAGCAATGGAGCCAAGGTTTAGGTAATTCAATCGCGATAGCTTCTCAAACAGTGTTTAAAAATAAGTCCTTTGATGGGGTTTTATTTATGCTCGCGGATCAGGTTGAGCTAAAAGTAGCGCACTTAAGTGAGCTAGTTACTGGTTTTACACGTAATCCATCGCGCTGGTGCGCAAACTATGGTGAGCGTTTAGGCGTACCCGCTATATTCCCAGCAGTTGATTTATCTCAGCTTACAAGCTTAACTTCAGATAGAGGTGCACAGCAATTACTGCGCTCCAGCAGTGAGGTCGTCAATACAATTAGTTTACATAGTGCGAGTTTAGATATAGATACGCAAGGGCAATTAAGTGAGTTTTTAAGTAAAACAAAATATAAAAATTTTAATGAAAAAATATGACGAGTAGGGTCAGTAGTTATATTTTTAATAGCTATAGTCACTTTTAAAGCTGTTCGTATAGTTTAAAAGTGACTATAGAAATCGTAATTAAGGGGCAAGCTATGGTGACGTTTACAATTAATGGCAAGGTGGTCGAATCACACGCAAGTGAAGATACACCATTGTTATGGGTTATTCGTGATGAAATTGGATTAAAAGGTACGAAGTTTGGTTGCGGTATTGCAATGTGTGGTGCGTGTACAGTGCATTTAGATGGGCAAGCAACCCGCTCATGTGTTTTACCAATTGGCGCAATTGCAGGAAAAAACATTACCACAATTGAAGGGCTTAATAACGAACACCCACTTCAAAAAGCATGGGTTGAAGAGCAAGTACCACAGTGCGGTTACTGTCAGTCGGGGCAAATAATGCAAGCTGCTACATTACTGGCAGCTAATCCAAGTCCTTCAGATGAAGAAATAGTAAGCCATATGAATGGTAACTACTGTCGCTGTATGGCTTATAAACGTATTAAAACTGCTATTCAACGCGCTGCAGATGAGTCACAAAGTGTAGTAAATATATTTGATCCAAATGCA
This sequence comes from Pseudoalteromonas sp. APC 3691, assembly GCF_030408135.1. NCBI lineage: Bacteria > Pseudomonadati > Pseudomonadota > Gammaproteobacteria > Alteromonadales > Pseudoalteromonadaceae > Pseudoalteromonas > Pseudoalteromonas sp. APC 3691. Next base: position 33,971 of record NZ_JASDCB010000025.1, read on the forward strand.
CAAGACGCTTAACTGGAGCCGATAATGAAAAAATTATTTCAAAAAAATAGCGAAACCGTTAATTTAAATCGTCGCTCGTTTATGATTGGCACTGCTAGCGCAGGTTTAGTCATGGCGTTTGCCCCTGCGTTATTTTCGGGGTCGGTAAGTGCAAAAGAGTCAATTGCGCAACAGGCTTTTTCACCAACCATTTGGTGGACTATGAGCACCGACGGCGCCGTAGAAGTAAGTATTGCTAAAGCTGAAATGGGTCAACATATTGGTACTGCTCTTGCGCGTATTGTGGCTGATGAGCTTGAATGTGATTGGGATAAAGTATCAATTACCTACGTAGATACCCATGAAAAATGGGGCTTTATGGTAACGGGTGGTTCGTGGTCTGTATTTCAAAGCTTTAAGCCATTATCTCAAGCCGGTGCTGCAGGTCGAATTGCATTAATAGACGCAGGCGCGAAAATGCTCGGTGTGCCTGCAGATAAATGTCGTGCTGAAAAGGGCTATATTATTTCAGGCGAAAAATCGGTTAGTTACGCAGACATAGCCAAAAAAGGCGAGTTTAATCGTACATTCACCAGTGATGAAGTTGCAAACCTTCCACTAAAACCTGCTAATAAGCGTCATTTAACAGGGCTTAAACAAGACTTTAAAGCGCTTGATATACCAGCCAAAACAAATGGCACTGCGGTATATGGTATAGATGTAGAAGTTGAAGGCATGCTGTACGCGCGACCAGTAATACCGCCAACCCGCTATGGCAGTACAGTAACAAACGTTGACGATAGTGCAGCAAAAGCTATTAAAGGTTACAAAGGCTATGAAATTTTAAATGATCCTAGTAACACAGTGCAAGGCTGGGTTGTTGTATTAGCTGATAGTTACCCAAGTGCCATTAAAGCAGTAGATGCTTTAAAGGTGAGTTACAAAAAGGGTGAGTCAGCAAATATATCTGAAGCTGATATTCAAAAAGAAGGTAAGCGATTATGCGAGCAACGCGACTCGGGTACTTTATTTGTTGATCAAGGCGATATAAAGAAAACCCAAGCAGACGCCAGTGAGTCGTTAGAATCAATGTATACCACAGCGACAGCGAGTCATTATCAGCTAGAGCCATTAAATGCGGTTGCAGAATTTAAAGACGGTAATTGGATTATTCATACTGGTAACCAATGGCAGTCACTTACGTTACCTGCGCTTGCTAAAGCACTTGAAATAGAACAAAACAAAGTAATTATTCGTCCTTATTATTTAGGTGGTGGTTTTGGTCGTCGATTATTTGGTGACTGGACTGTACCTGCAGCTCTAACCGCAAAAGCAGTAGGTAAACCAGTAAAACTGGTATTTACACGAGCAGACGATAGTTTATTCGATCAGTCTCGTTCTGCATCTGCTGCAAAAATGACGGCGTCGTTTGATAAAAACGGTACTTTTACTGGTTTAGAGCATGCATTTGCTGCAGGTTGGCCTACTAAAGCAATGGCACCAGGGTTTTTATCACCGGGTGTGGATGGTAAAGGTAAATTTGATGCATTTTCGGCATCGGGCGCTGATCATTGGTACAGCATGAGCAGTCATCGTGCACGTGCTATTAATAACGAAGTTGCACAAAGCACCTTTACTCCTGGTTGGTTACGTTCAGTAGGGCCTGGCTGGATTGCATGGAGCCTTGAGTCGTTTATTGATGAAATTGCCCATAAGCAAGGCAAAGATCCAGTTCAATTGAGAATTGAAATGTTAGACGGTAAAGGCAAGCAAGCGGGTAAAGCACCTGAGAGCGTTGGTGGAGCACTGCGCTTACGTAATGTGCTTAAAACGGTGTCTGATAAAGTAGCTTCTGTTAAATTAGCTAAAGATGAGGGCATTGGTTTTTCTGTAAGCTCAGGGCAAGAACGTACCATGCCAGCATGGCTTGCAACCGCAGCGCATGTTCACGTTAACCGTGATAGTGGTAAAATAACGCTTAAAAAGCTCTATGTTGTTGTAGATGCGGGCTTAATAGTTCACCCTGATGGCGCACTGGCGCAAATTGAAGGGTCGTTACTATGGGGCAGCAGCCTTGCATTGCATGAATCAAATACGTATAAAGATGGACAGGTATCAGCGACTAACTTTAATACTTATTTACCGCTAAGAATGCAAGATGTGCCAGATATTGACATTAAATTTTTACAAAGCGATGAGTTTCCAGTTGGTTTAGGCGAACCTGGCGTTATAGGGGTCGCTCCTGCTATTGGTAATGCTGTGTTTAATGCAGTAGGCGTGCGTTTACGTGACCTACCAATGAAGCCAAGCGAACTTAAAAAAGGCTTAGAAGCGTAAAACAAAAATAACTAAAGGGGGTATGCTTTAAGCTGCCCCTTTTAGTTATTAAATATATTTATGTAATTATTATTTATGTATTAATAAGTAGCGTTGTTTATACCAATTTGCTTAATTAAATGATTAAGTATTATTGCAAATTGGTATTAGGTTGTTATTACTTGTTGATATTAGTTAAGGTTTATTTATGCTAATCGACCCAACAGGGCGAGAGTTTAGTTACTTACGTTTGTCTATTACTGATGTATGTAATTTTAAGTGTGTTTATTGTTTACCAGATGGTTATCAGGGGGGGCACGACCGTGGCTTCCTTACAATTGATGAAATTAGCAACACGCTTAAAGCGTTTGCACACCATGGTATCGAAAAAGTAAGGATCACTGGCGGAGAGCCAACCCTTCGTAAAGACTTTATAGATGTTGTTCGCGCGGCAAAAGATGTCGCGGGCATAAAAAAAATTGCAATGACTACGAATGGTTTTTCCCTTCATAAGAATATTCATGACTGGGTAGATGCAGGCTTAAACGCCATTAATGTAAGTATTGATAGCTTAGATTCACGCATGTTTAACACCATTACTGGGCATGACAAATTTACCTCAGTAATGAAAGGTATTGATACTGCGCTTGAAACGGGTATTGATTCGGTAAAAATAAACAGCGTGCTGATGAAGCAATACAACGCAAAAGAGTTTGATACATTTTTAAATTGGGTTAAACACCGTCCCGTTACCATCCGCTTTATAGAATTGATGCAAACAAACGACAACAAAGCCTTTTTTGATGCTAACCATGTTTCTGGGCAAGTTTTAAAAACTCAGTTATTACAAACGGGTTGGCAGCAAGTTGCGCGTAGTGCATCAGCAGGTCCTGCTCAAGAGTTTGCCCACCCTGATTATCAAGGCAGAATTGGTTTGATCATGCCTTACAGCAACGACTTTTGTAGTACCTGTAATCGATTAAGGGTTACAGCTAAAGGAAATCTGCACTTGTGTCTGTTTTCTGAAGAGGGTATTTCGCTAAGAGAATATATGAACGACAGTTCAAACAGTAAATTAATGGCATTGTTATCTCGTTATATTAAGACCAAAAAACCAACTCACCTTTTACACCAAGGTAATACGGGTATCACTACGAATTTATCCATGTTAGGTGGCTAGTTGTTAAAGCCACTTAGTGATACTAAATCACCAAACGTGTCTCTAAAATACGCTATATCATCCTAAAGAATCAAATAACAGGTTGTGTTTACATGCTCTATACCAACAAGGCTTGTTAAATTATATTTTCACGTTAAACTTACTTTTTATATTTTATCAAGTGATTAGAATGGATATTGCGGCACTTAACAGCACTAAATCATTAAGGAAGAGCGTTCTTAGATGGATGTGTCTTTGTTTTGGTTTTTTATCGCTAGTATTTGCGAGTGTTAATTTAACCGTAAATAACTTTCCATTACTTGGCTATATCGAAATATGTTTTTCCGTTTATTGTATATTTACTTATATTTCAGTTACACGCCGTCCACTACAGTTTTGGCAATCCTTAATAATGTGCGCACTGGTAACGTTAATCATTATTTTAGGTACATACTTAGCATCGCCACGTAATGGTGTGTTTGTATGGTCGTTTGCATTACCTATTTTGTACTACCTGTTGTTAGGTAAACAATACGGTGTAATTTTCTCTGCAAATTTATTAGTTATCCAAGTGCTTATTTTAGGGAGTAAGTCTACTCTTACCCCCTTTGAAACTTTTAACTTATCCCTTAATTTAATCTGTGCTTATTTTAGTATTTGGGCGATTTCTCATGTTTTTGAAGGAAGCCGCTCGCATTTTTCAAAGCGCCTTAAAAATTTAGCGTTACTTGATCCATTAACGGGTGCAGGTAACCGCCTTTCAATGAACCACTACTTTGAAGTAGAACTAAAAGATAAGTCGCAGTTATATTTGTTTTTACTTGATTTAGACTTTTTTAAACAGGTAAATGATGAGCATGGCCATGGTGTGGGTGACCAAGTACTTGTCGAGGTGGCCACTTTACTAAGAGTTGTCCTTGGTAGAGGGTATGTATTTAGAGTAGGCGGTGAAGAGTTTGCCTTATTTAGCTCTTTTGCAAATGAAGAGGCTGCACTTAATACCGCTGAACAAATAAGAGCACGTTTTGAAAATACCACATTTGACATTGACGGCCTTGCAATTAATGTTACAACCAGTATTGGTGTTGCAAAATTTAAAAGTACTAATTCATTGGAAAGCTTTGTAAACCAAGCAGATAAACAGTTATACAAAGCAAAACAATTTGGTCGCAATAAAGTGTATTGTAAGTTTAAAAAAGAACATGACTACGAAACGGTAGTTGCTTAAGCAGGGTTACTTAATACATTTGCTCAAAATTGGGGATCCCGTTTTCCCAAATCGGTTTATCTTTTCCTAAATGCTCGCGCACAGCATCAAAAAACAACCGGGTCCTCACTGGTAAATCTCGGTGCGGATATACGGCATACATCGCACTAAACTCCATCAGTTTTACATCGGTCAATAAAGGCACTAGCTTACCTTGTATTATTTCATCACCAATAATAAATGCAGGGGCGACAAAGTAAGTTGTGCCCGATAATGTTTTCATTAACAATGACTCTGCATCATTAGCACGAAATACACTTTTTATTTTTTGTTCGCAGCGTTCACCCTTACTATCGTAGTAATCTATGGTTTCTACTCGAATAGAATTACTGGCATAGCTTGCTGCTGGTAATTGCGCTAACTCTTCGATTGTTTTTGGCATACCGTAAGTTTCAATAAACTGTGGTGCAGCTAAAATTAATAATCGGTTACGCGCTATTTTACGTGCAATAAGTGACGAATCTTTAGGCTCACCTACACGAAAAGCCAAATCAAATCCTTCAGAGACTATATCTACTAATCTATCGTCTAAACGCAGTTCAACTTCTACTTGCGGAAAGCGTTTTTGAAAATCATTAAGTACAGGTTGTAAATAACGACGACCAATAAGTGTTGATGAAGTGATTTTTAATACGCCACGCGGTTCTAAATGGTAGTTTTCAGCCATGCGTACGGTTTCGCCAAGCAGCTCTCTAAGCTCAGCGGCTTTTTTGATCATTTCGGCACCCGCCGCTGTAAGCGAAAATGAACGCGTTGTGCGGTTAAGTAACCTAACGCCTAACTCATCCTCTAAACGGCTAATTTGTTTAGATATAACAGAGCGATCTATGTTGCGGATTTCTGCAGCTTTTGCAAAAGAGCCTTGCTCAACCACTTCAAGTAACATTAAAAGTCGACTTGTTGTATCCATTATTACACCTTAACTAACCTATTGATGCCATTTTGGCATTAATGAATTTAAAAATCTATGGTTTTTACACACGGGTTTAATCCGTATTATGCGAGGCTAATCAACAATGGAGCGTCTTCATGAACAAACATCTAATTGCTGCTGCACTTACTGCGGCATCTTTAACACTTGCGGGTTGTGCTGATGAGAGCACAGCTCAATCAGCACCTGCACAGCAACTTCAACCAATTGATGTAGCACAGGTGCTTGTTAAGCCGGTACAAAGCTGGCACACATATACAACTCGTTTAGAGTCTCCACAAGAAGTTGCTTTAATGCCGCGTGTATCGGGAATCATCGATAGCATTGAATTTAAAGAAGGCGATGTGGTTAAAGAAGGCGATGTTTTATTTCAATTAGATGCTCGTCCATTTGCTGCTGTGGTTGCTAGTTTAAAAGCGCAAATTAACAGCGCAGAAGCCGCACTTGAACAAGCTAAAAGTGAAGACAAACGTGCGGTACGCTTATTAGACCGTAAGGCAATCTCAACTGAGCAAGCACAAGCGCGTACTTCAACACTACGCCAACGCGAAGCACAGCTTTCTGCACTTCAAGCACAACTTACCTCAGCAGAGCTTGATTTAGAGTTTACGTCAGTAGTATCACCAATTGATGGCATTATTTCTCGCGCAAATATTACCAAAGGTAATAACATACTTGCGGGTCAAAGCGTATTAACGTCAATTGTTTCAAACCAAGCTATGTATGCTTATTTTGATGTTGATGAACGCACATGGAATAGCTCTTTCAATGATGTTACTGCTGCGAGCCATCAAACTGTTGTAATGCAAAAGGTCAGTCAAAGCGATTTTGCATACAAAGGCTACATTAACTTTATTGATAACCAAATTAATTCATCAACAGGTACATTACGCGTACGTGCGGTATTTAATGAAGACAGCAACCAATTACGCGCAGGCTCGTTTGCACGTATTAAGCTTGCAGCCAACTCTATTAGCGACGCGATTATTATCCCAGAACGTGCAATTGGTACCGACTTAAAAAATCGTTTTGTATTAACGGTTGGCGAAAACAACGTACTTGAATACAAACTTATTACTGTAGGTGAAAGATACGGTGCTTTGCGTGCGGTTACATCGGGCCTTAGCGAAGGTGACGTAATTGCAGTAAACGGCCCAGCACGTGTAGGCCCAGGTATGCCAATCTCTCCACAAACAGTAACAATTGATACAAGCGGTGTTGCATTTACATTGTCAAACGACAACGCACAACTTGTGGCTAAGCAATAAGGTTTATTGATGAAATTTTCGCATTTCTTTATACAGCGCCCAATATTTGCGGCAATGCTGTCGTTGGTTATTTTAATTGCTGGTGGTATTTCACTATTCCAACTACCAGTAAGTGAATACCCAGAAGTGGTTCCTCCTACAGTGGTTGTGACTGCAAGTTACCCGGGTGCAAACCCAACCGTTATCGCGCAAACAGTGGCAACACCGCTGGAGCAAGAAATTAACGGTACTGAAAACATGTTGTATATGTTTTCGCAAGGTACAAGCGATGGACGCATGACACTAACGGTAACTTTTGCTTTAGGTACCGATTTAGATCGTGCTCAAGTACAAGTACAAAACCGTGTAAACAGTGCATTGCCACGTTTGCCAGAAGAAGTACAACGTTTAGGTGTTGTAGCCGAAAAATCATCACCCGATTTAACCATGGTGGTGCACTTATATTCGCCTGAAAAAACGCACGACACAGCTTACTTATCTAATTATGCTGATTTAAACATTAAAGATGAAATTGCACGCTTACCAGGCGTAGGTGATATTCGTTTATTTGGTGGTGGCAAATACTCAATGCGCGTATGGCTAAACCCAGATGCTCTTGCTGCACGGGAATTAACAGCAACAGATGTAGTTGCTGCCCTTCGCTCGCAAAACCAACAAGTTGCAGCGGGTAGCTTAGGTGCGCAGCCAATTTCAAACGATAGCCAATTTCAAATACTCTTAAACGTTAAAGGACGTTTAAACAGTATTGAAGAATTTGAAAACGTTATTATTAAAGTAGGCGACGAAGGTCAGTTAACGCGTTTATCTGATATAGCCCGTGTTGATTTAGGCCAAGACACTTACGCACTGCGTGCAGAGCTTGATAATCAACCGGCACTTGCAATGCCAATATTCCAACGCCCAGGTTCAAACGCTATTGAGCTTTCTGATCAAGTACGCGAAACAATGGCGCGCTTATCTAAAGATTTCCCTACTGGTGTTGAATACGACATTGTGTACGACCCTACGGTATTTGTTCGCGGCTCAATTGACGCGGTAATTGCAACGTTGCTTGAAGCAATTGTGCTGGTAGTTATTGTTGTTATTGTATTTTTACAAACGTGGCGTGCATCAATTATTCCATTAATTGCTGTGCCTATTTCGCTCATTGGTACGTTTGCAGTAATGCAGTGGTTAGGTGTCTCAATTAATACCTTGTCGTTGTTTGGCTTAGTATTGGCCATAGGTATTGTTGTAGATGATGCGATTGTAGTTGTTGAAAACGTAGAGCGTAATATTGAAAAAGGCTTATCGCCACTTGAAGCAACCCGCGTTGCAATGAGCGAAGTAACAGGCCCTATTATTGCCATTGCGCTAGTACTAAGTGCTGTATTTATTCCTACAGCGTTTATTACCGGTTTATCAGGTCAGTTTTATAAGCAATTTGCACTTACAATTACAATTTCGACGATTATCTCAGCGTTTAACTCATTAACGTTATCGCCTGCGCTTGCTGCACTGTTATTAAAATCACATGATGCAAAACCAGATGCGTTCACGCGTTTACTTAATAAATTGTTTGGTCGTTGGTTATTTGAACCATTTAACCGCGTTTTTAATCGTGGTGCTAAAGGGTACGAAAAACTGGTACAAAAACTAATCCGTATGACCGTTGTTGTAATGGTGGCTTATATTGCACTTGTTGGCGGCACAATTAAGTTATTTGATACCGTACCTGGTGGCTTTATTCCACAGCAAGATAAACAGTATTTAGTGGCTATTGCGCAGTTGCCTGACGCATCAAGCCTTGATCGTACTGAAGATGTACTTGCTCAAATGCAGCAAATTGCATTAGAAGTACCAGGCGTTGCACATACTGTTGCTTTTCCTGGCTTATCAGTGAACGGTTTTACAAATAGCCCTAACAGCGGCATTGTATTTACACCACTTGAAAGCTTTGACAAACGTACCGACCCAAGTAAGTCTGCGATGGCAATTGCGGCACAGCTAAACCAGCGTTTTGCAGCGATTGATGAAGCCTTTGTTGCTGTATTTCCGCCACCTCCAATTCAAGGCCTAGGCACAACAGGTGGTTTTAAACTGCAACTTGAAGACAGAGCAAATAAAGGGTTTGAAGCATTATTTAATAGCCTACAAACGGTTATTGGTAAGGCGCAGCAAGACCCTGCATTAATGGGACTTTACTCAAGCTTTAGAATTCAAGTTCCACAAATGGATATAGATATTGACCGTGAACAAGCACTTATTCAAGGTATTCCACTTGATGAAGTATTTAATGCACTGCAAATTTACTTAGGCTCTGTGTATGTAAACGACTTTAATATGTTTGGTCGTACTTACCAAGTAAATGCGCAAGCTGATGCTGATTACCGTAAAGAACCTGAGCAAATACTTAACTTAAAAGTACGTAACCGTGCAGGCCATATGGTGCCATTAGGATCTGTATTAACAGTAACCCCAACGATTGGTCCTGACCGTGTTATGCATTACAACGGTTACCCAAGTGCCGAGCTTAATGGTAGCCCAGCACCGGGTTATAGCTCTGACCAAGCACAGTTAGCTATTGAAAAAGTACTCGCAGACACACTGCCATCAGGTATTGAGTACGAGTGGACTGAAGTAACGTACCAACAAGTACTTGCGGGTAATACAATGGTTTATGTATTCCCGTTAGTTGTATTGCTTGTATTTATGGTACTTGCAGCGCAGTACGAGAGCTTACGTTTACCACTTGCGATTATATTAATTGTACCGATGACTATTTTCTCTGCTTTATCAGGTGTGTGGTTTGTTGGCTCTGACAACAACATATTCACCCAAATAGCGCTCATAGTTCTGGTCGCGTTGGCTTCTAAAAATGCGATATTGATGGTTGAGTTTGCAAAAGATAGACACGACACAGGCTTATCGCACTTAGAGGCAATACTTGAGGCATGTCGTATGCGTTTGCGCCCAATATTAATGACCTCAATTGCATTTACAGCAGGTGTTGTACCGTTAGTGCTTGCTACAGGTGCAGGCGCTGAGATGCGTCACGCAATGGGTAACGCAGTATTCTCAGGCATGATAGGTGTAACTGTATTTGGTTTATTATTTACGCCGGTGTTTTACATGCTAGTAACGAGCAAAAAAGATAAAGCGCAGGAGAATACTCATGACTAAATTAATGCAAAAAAGACTTAAAACAAGTCTGACTGCCAGTGCGGTATTAGTCGCTGCGTTTTTAGCCGGGTGTGCGAGTAAAATTGACACCATGAGCGAGCAAAAAGCCGTTAACGAATTTGTTGCCAAAGCTAATATTGCTAGTAACGTTAGCGTTGCTGATGAAACAAACTGGTGGAAAAAGCTTAATTCTGATCAACTGAATGAGCTTGTTACTGGTGCGCTAGCAAATAACTATAATTTGCAAACAAGCCAGCTAACACTTAAAAGTGCATTAGCGCGTTTAGGAGAGCAAAAAGCCCAATACCTACCGCAAGGTGGCGTAAATGTTGGCGCAGCTCGAAGCGATGCACCAAGCGTGTTTGACCGCCAATCAAGTGCAAACGTTGCACTTGATTGGCAGCTAGATTTATTTGGTCGCATAACGGCGTTGGTTGATGCTGCAAATGCATCGGCCATGAGCCAAGCAGAGCAAGTACGTTTACTGCAAATTGAAGTTGTTTCGTCAGTTGTTAAAGGCTTTGTAAGTTATCAAGGAAATGTTGAAAAACAACACATTGTTACGCTTCAAATTGAAGCCCTTGAGCAAAGTATTGACGTACTACAAGCTCGCGTTGACGAAGGCGTCGCAAACGAGCTTGATTTAAACCGTACGATGGCGCAGCTTAAGCAGCAACAAGCACTAATACCTGCTATTGAATATGCAAAATACAGCGATTTATCGGCACTTGCGGTACTAAGCGGTAAGTTAACGCAAAATATTGCTATTGAAAATGAGCAAAGCGTGCTTGAACGTGACTTTAGCGTCTCACTAAAAAACGCTAATAATGCCATTGCCTTACGCCCAGATATTAGCCGTGCGCTGTTTGATTTTAGCCAAGCAAATAGTTTAAGTGTTGCAGCGAGCAAAGCGTTATTACCCGATATTAGCTTATCTGCATTTGCAGGGGTTGTGAGTATAGACAGCACAGGCTTAAAAAATACCGACCAACAGTGGCAAGTAGCGCCGCAGTTACAATGGTCGTTATTAAGCTACCCAACATTATTAGCACAGCGCGACGCGCAGCAGTTTTTAAGTGAAGCCGCTTACAGCGATTATCAACAAGTGGTATTAACTGCACTAAGTGAAAGTGAACTTTCACTGCAATTGTTGGTCAATCAAGCACAGCAAAAACGCTTTGCAGATGAGCGCTATGACTTTGCTAATAAAGCATTTTTACAAGCCCAAGCAATGTATGAAGAAGGCCAAATTCCTTATCTTGAGTTGTTAGATGCGCGTCAGGATGTTTTAATAGCACAAGAAAATGCTGTTGAAACAACAATTTCTTCACTGCTTGCCAAAGTAAATGCTTACCAGTCATTTAATGGCCAATGGAGTTATGCGTTAAACGACACTAATAAGTAGAGTTATATTGATGCCAAATACTGAAAATTTACATGAATACATTATCCCGCAAACGATGCGCGCTATTGTACTGCCAGAACCAAATGAAGCAATTGACTTAGCAGATGCTGAGCTGCCTGTTCCAGACTGTGCAGATAACGAGCTGCTTGTAAAAGTAGAGTACGTTGGTTTAAATCCAGTTGATGGTCAATTTGCTAAAACAGGCTTTTGTAAATGGCAGTATCCACACATTTTAGGCTTAGATGCTGTAGGTGTTGTGGTTAAAGCTAATAAAGGTGTGTTTCCAAATGTTGGCCAGCGGGTTATGTGGCATGCCAACATTGGTGAGCAAGGTGCTTTGAGCGAATACACCAAAGTACCTAACTTTGCAGTGTCGGTTGTGCCAAGCGGTTTAAATCCGGCCATAGCAGCAACACTTCCATGCGCCGGTATGGCAGCACTTATCAGCTTAGATAAAATAGGCATTAGTGAAGGCGATACTATTTTTATTGAAGGCGGAGCCGGAGCGGTAGGGCAGTTTGCTATTCAATATGCAAAACAGCGTGGTGCAGATGTATTTACCACCGCATCAAAGCGTAACCATAAATTGGTTAAGCAGCTAGGCGCTGATGTGGTTTTTGACTATAGCGATAAAAAGCTATGCGAAAAAATCCGCAGAGAACTTGGCCCGCAAGGCTTTGATGCGGTTATTGATACGATAGGTGGAGAGTGTACTCAGCGTAATATTGAGCTAATGCGTTTTTGCGGACGTATTGCCTGCTTAAATCCGCTACCTTGTTTTGATCAAGACTTAATGTATCACCGAGCGCCGAATATTAGCGTTGTATCGATTGGTGGTGCATGGCTTGCTAATAGTTTATGTGCACAACAACGCTTGAGCTTTATGGGCAACCTGTTACTTGAAGGCGCTGTTAGTGGCGACATTAAACACCCAGAAATAACGCCCGTAGACTTTAGTGCTGAGTCAGTATCGCAAGCGCTTAATAAACAACTTGCTGGTGGTTTTACCGGCAAGCAAATTGTTAAAGTTGCTAAGTGAAGCGCTTATACAATTTGATTTAAATTTAAGTAGTTTTAGCTAGATTAACTGATAATGTAGCCTCTACAAATTGAATAAAAACGTAGCCTATTTGTGCTGCGTTTTTTTATGCCCATAAAAAAATAGATACAGCGCTAGGGTCTGTTGATCTTTCAAGGTTGAATTTGCAGCAGTCTGTTTGGTATTTAGGCAAGGCAGAGCCTATGTAGTGTGGTTATTCCCCATAAATGGGCGATAACGTAGCATTAATGACAAACAGGCGCTGCCCAAAGGGTTCTTCCTAGGGGCTATTTACTCTTTGTTGCTCGGTTTTTACTTAGCCCACTAGGTTACAAACCTCGCGCCGCGATTAAATAGCCCCTAGTTTGAACAAATTTTAATCCGCAAAGATCAACAGACCCTAGAGCTTTTGCTGTTTTATTCATCATTTTAGTTAAAATACTTTTTTTCAGCGTACAGCTGTAAGCCTTTGTGTTTCAATAGTTTACGTTCAGGTAAAGAAAATAAATTGAAAAAACTGTTAATTAATTGAATAGAGTAATTGATCTAAACGATTTTTTATGACGTAATGTAGGTATTATTTAGCTGGTCGGATGAGTTCAATCATGAGTTTACGTACAAAACTAAAAAAAGTATTACCAAGTATTTCTATCACAGAACAAGAAGCGCTAGACGCGGGTGATGTATGGCTTGAAGGTTCTATCTACCAAGGTAAACCTGATTTCAGTGCACTTCGCGACGTACCTGCTGCTACATTAAGCGCAGACGAGCAAGCATTCTTAGACGGTCCAGTAAAAGAACTACTGGGCATGATTGACGATTCAGTGATTCAAAACGGCATTCATTTACCAAATGACATCTTAGAATTTTTGAAAAAAGAGCGTTTTTTCTCGCTTATCATTCCTAAGTCGTTTGGTGGTTTAGAGTTTAGCCCTTATGCAAACTCTACTATTGTTGGCACAATTGCGACTAAAAGCTCAGCAGTTGCGGTAACCGTAATGGTTCCTAATTCGTTAGGCCCAGGTGAGTTATTACTTCACTTTGGTACGCAAGAACAACAAGCACATTACTTACCACGCCTAGCAAATGGTACAGACATTCCATGTTTTGCACTAACAAGCCCAGAAGCGGGTTCTGATGCAGGTGGCATTCCAGACATTGGTACAGTAACTAAAGGCATGTACAACGGTGAAGAAGTGCTTGGCCTTGAGATCACATGGGACAAACGCTACATAACGCTTGCACCTATTGCTACTGTACTTGGTTTAGCATTTAAAGTAGTTGACCCTGATGGTCTGCTAGGTGGTAAAGAAAACCTAGGTATTACCTGTGCACTTATTCCAAAAGAGCACCCAGGTGTAGAGCTTGGTAATCGCCACGACCCTATGGGTATTCGTTTTTACAACGGTACTACACGTGGTAACAAAGTATTTGTACCAATGGATTTTGTTATTGGTGGACAGAAAAACATCGGCCGTGGTTGGCAAATGCTGGTTAGCTGTTTAGGTGCTGGCCGTGGTATTTCATTACCTGCGCTAGGTGTTAGTACAGCACAAGTTGCATTTAAATCAGCATCTGAATACGCAGCAGTGCGTGAACAGTTTGGTTTAGCCATTGGCCAGTTTGAAGGTATTCAAGAAAAACTAGCCGACATTGCAGGTAAAACATACCTACAAGAAGCAATGCGCGTACTTACAACTGAAGGCTTAGGCATGGGCTTAAAACCATCAGTAGTAACCGCAATCGCTAAATACCACATGACAGAGTTTGGTCGCGACGTGCTTGATTCAGCAATGGATATTCAAGCGGGTAAAGCGATTCAAAACGGTCCACAAAATACATTAGCAAGTGGTTATGTTGCTCAGCCGATTGCCATTACGGTAGAAGGTGCGAACATTCTTACTCGTAACCTAATGATATTTGGTCAAGGTGTTATGCGTTGTCATCCATATTTACAATCTATGGTTGAGTCAATTCACAGTGAAGACAAAGGCGCAGATAAAGAATTTAACGGCATTTTACGTAAAACAATTGGCTACAGCACAGCAAACAGCTTACGTGCTTTCCGCCTAGGTGTTTTACCATTTACAGCAAGTGCTAATTCTGAATTGCCAGAAGTACGCGACTACGAAAAAGCAGTACATAAATTATCTGCAAAACTTGCAGTGTACGCAGACTTTTCGTTACTTGTACTTGGCGGTAAGTTAAAGCAAGCAGAAATGCTATCGGCACGTTTAGGCGATGTAATGAGCTTCTTATATGCAGCTATGGCATCAATTAAATACTACGAGCAAAAAGTATCAAGTAGTGACCGTGAGCAAGCAGCGCCGTATTTCCATTACGCGACTCGTTTTGCACTACAAAGTGCTGAAGAAGCATTGCATAAGTTTTTAGATAACTTCCCTGCAAGCGGTACACGTAAGTTTATTCGTTTCATTACAATGAACTACTCAACTAAAATGCCAAAAATTAGCGACGATTTAATCCGCGAACTAGCTAAGCAAGCTCAGCTAGATACCGCATTTAAAGCGCAAATCACGCATTTAGTTAAACCAGTAGTGGGCGATGGCCATCATATTAATGAGCAAGCTTACAAAGCTAAAATGGCATCACTTGGCGAGCTGGCTAAAGTTAAAAAAGCATTACGTGCTAAAGTAATTAAGCCAGGTGCACGTTTTAACATTACACTTGATAACGCATTAGCTGCAAACGTAATTACGCAAGCTGAGCACGTTCAGTTAATTGATTACAACATCAAACGTGAAAAGGCGATTCGTGTAGATGAGTTCGATTTTGATATGAACATACTAGACGATAACGCACAGCCAATTAACCCGCTTAAAAGCGTAGTTAATCAGTAAGTTAAAGTAATTAAATTCAATGATGCAAAGCGCCCGCAGTATCGGCGCTTTTATTTTTGAAAAGTATTAGTGTGGAGCCCCGCTTGTGTAAAAACAAGCGGGGCTTTTTTATGTGTTATTTAAAGTAGAAATAGATGACGGTATTGGTTTGAAAGTGAATATGTATCTGTAGAGGATTAAAAAGAGACGCTTATAATCTTGAAAAAGGGCTAACAACCCCGTTAGCACCTTGCTGTAGTACATGGGTAGGATACCCACTGAATTAAAACGTTGAACATTTTAGCGTTCTAAATAACTCATTAACTGCGTTAAAAACTTCTCATATAGATAAACTATATTACCAAGTTTTTGCCTTGTTACTGAGCTATTTATCTATCGCTAAAATTGCTCACTAATTCAATACAGCGGGTATTATTTGCGTAGTACGCACATCACTGTGACCTAGCTGTGTTTGTACTGTGCGGATGTCAGCGCCATTTTGCAGCAAGTGCGTAGCGAATGAGTGTCTTAATGTATGAGGTGTTATTATTTTTGTTAACCCTGATTTTTGGACAGCTTTTTTAATCTCTTTTCTAATACAAGAGTGATGAAAATGATGTCGCCTTATTTCACCACTTTGAGGATCTGAACTTAATATATGAGAAGGAAATAAATATTGCCACGCAAGCGATTTTGCGGCACTTGGATATTTTTTTGTTAAAGCATATGGCATCCATACGCCAGAATATTCCGTATTATTTAAATCCAGTTTTAAATAGTCATCAACGTTCAAAATTTGATTTCTCAGCATAGGAATTAGCTCTGTGGCCAGCGTAACAATGCGGTGTTTATTACCTTTTCCATTCCATACTTGAATGCATTTATAATCAAAATCAATATCTTTTACTCTTAATTGCACCGCTTCCATTACTCTTAAGCCACTTCCATACATAAGGGCTGCAATTAAATAATAGCGCTTATTTAAATGAGCCATCAACATTTTAACTTCCTCTGGGGTCATCACTACAGGGAGCTTTGCTTGTTTTTTACTACGGGCAAAATTTAAATTTAATGAGAGTTCTTTTTTTATTATGTGCTTGTATAAAAATGACAATGAATTGAGTGCGGTGGCTTGCGTACGTGGTGCAACGTTTTGCTTTAACACTAAATGTTCTAAGTAGCGTTCGACTTCATTGTCCCCCATTGAGGCGGGATGGCGTTTATTATGAAAATGGATATAAGATGCAATCCATCTTAGGTAGGTATCTACGGTGCGTAATGAATACTGACGTACCAACATATAATCGGCTATATAATTTAAAAATGGGGAACGTGTTTTCATACTATTACCAATAACGGGGCTGTTTTTATATACAGTATAGTTGTGATGCACACATATTCAAGAAAATGAGCGGCGAGCGCATTTTGTCTTTTATTGAGAGTTTGAGTGCTAATAAAAAATTATATATAGCAATGTATTAAGTTATTTGGTAAAAAAGATTTATAAAAAACATGAGCGTA
This sequence comes from Pseudoalteromonas sp. APC 3691, assembly GCF_030408135.1. Classification (NCBI taxonomy): domain Bacteria; kingdom Pseudomonadati; phylum Pseudomonadota; class Gammaproteobacteria; order Alteromonadales; family Pseudoalteromonadaceae; genus Pseudoalteromonas; species Pseudoalteromonas sp. APC 3691. The sequence continues at coordinate 50,858 of NZ_JASDCB010000025.1, forward strand.
TCGTTGGCAGAAATATGCGCGATGAGCGCACTATTAAATTGTTAGCTGTCTATGAGGATTCGGGTGAAAGTATTACTAACACTAATCTTATTATCTTCTATTGGGGTATATGTTTATTACTCTCAATCTCAAGATGTTAATGTTGGACTTATGCCACCTGAATTTACTCTTTGTGGGAAAGTCATCACTTTCGAAGACGCTGAATACGTTGAAATTAGAAGTTGGCTAAGTGAAAATAAAAGTGGTTGGGACATTGATTGGAACACACCGATTGCTGGTTTATTATACTCATATCCTTCTTATTCAATAGTCGTTTTTCCCACAGGTGTTCATGTCGGTTATAAAACGGACAATGGATTTACAAGGCTAATAAAGTCTAAAAAGCATAACCTTAAAACGTCATGTGAAAGCGTCAGCTAACAAGCCATTAAACAGGGACAAATAACAGTTGGTTTTTGCTCCTGCGTCGCTTATTTTAACCAACTATTATTTGCCCATTAATGGGGCGTTAGGTACTTCTAGTGTTTAGGTGTAATTTTCAAGTTTTATTAATATCAATTATTGGAATGCCATTTATTGCATCAGCGCAAGATGATAAGTTGTGCGAACACTTAATTTCCTTTGCTAGCAAATCAAAAGTCGCTAAACCTTTAAAAGTTATATTAATTAATGATTGGGCTAACTTCTCAAAGAGCTGTGAGGATAATGGAACAGAGGAAGGTAAGGAGTTCTGCAATTACTTAATAAACAATACTTCAACTGAATTTATGAATATTAATTTATCAAGAATTCTGAATTGTAGTGTAAATGATTTTAATTTAGGCAGTGTTCACCTAAATAAAATCTCAGGTGAATTTTCAGTATTTGAAATACCTAGCCTAAACCAAGATATTACATTGAATATAAATTTCTCAATTGGGGACGATGTAATAAAAGACTTTATAGAAATCGAGGCTGAAAATGAGCCTGAAGAATAAGTACCTAACAAGCTAATAAACAAGGACAAAAAACAGTTTGCTGTTTTCGTTCCTCAACATTTTAGCAAACAATTTTTTGCCTGTTATTAGGGCGTTAGATAGCTTGGAAGATCGTGAGGGAATTTGAAAATGGATGCAATAAAAGACCTAGAAAACGAACATCTTATTGCCTCTCATTGGCGACCAATTATCAAGCTTGCTGTAGATGCATTTTCACAAAATGATTTTGGACTCTCGACACCGATAGAAAATATTCAACCTATACCAGTCGACATTGCACTTGCTAACAAAAGTTATGTTTCAGATTATGGAGAGGTTTTAATCAACCTGCCTGAAGAAACTTGGGAAACATCTTGTGCTCAATGGATGGGTGATTATTGGCAAATTATAGTCGACCTTTTTACCGAAGATGAAGGACGGAGTGACTTAGTATTAAACGGTCGGGTAATGGAAAAAAACGGTAATCTAAGTCTAGAGATAGGGTTAATTTATGTACCTTAACGAGGTGGCGCAATCTAACAAAACCATCAACCGGATTTGTGGAAAAGCACCACAAACCGGTTATGGTAAGTGTTATAGCAATAAGGAGAATTCATGATCTGCTTTAAGCACAATGATAACCAAAGTATTGGTTTGTGTAAGTCTTGTGGTAAGGCCGTTTGCACAGACTGCGTTATAGAAATCGATAAAGGACTAGCGTGTTCTGAGGCATGTGAAAAGGACGCGAAGGAGCTGGTCGAAATGAATGAGCGCGGAAAGAAAATCTATGGGATTGGAGATTACAAATCTAATAAATTGGCGTCTGGCGTTTGGGTATGGTTACTGCTCTCGGGGGCAATGTGGGCTGCCGCAATTGTAAGCTTTTTCATGTCGAATAAGCCCAATTATGGAAGCCTTGTAATGGCTGTGCTGTTTTCCATAATTACAATTATTGTCTATCGGGCGAGCAAACGTACTGGTTTAAATTGCTAGCTATAACAAGGCCATGCAGCATCAGCCACTTCGTGGCTTGGACAGCCTAGTCATTGCTCGTTTTGTGCATGGCTACGCCATTATTCACAAAACAACCAACAACCAGTCTGCCGCTGATGGCGACGTTGAGGCTGTAGAATTACTCTTTTTAGGAACGTATCCAACTATTCTTGGTTGGTTGCTTTTTAACCTTGAATCCATCTGTTCGCTGTGATCTAATAGATATTATTCACCCACGGTAAACTGTTATGGCTAACTACAAGCCTGACTTATCCTGTCAAAATAAATTCATTCCTATCAATTTCGCTGAGCAAATTTTGCCTGGCACATTTGAATATGCCCTTTGTTATATCGTCGAAAATAAACTCGATTTATCGGGATTTGACGCGTGGTATAACAACGACAAAACGGGCGCTGCTGCGTATCCGCCTTCGGTAATGCTAAAGATTATTTTACTGGGCTATGCACATGGTTTTATCAGTAGCCGTCGGATTGCAAAGGCTTGCGAGCATAATATTTTATTTATGAGTGTGTCGGGTGATATCCAGCCACATTACACATCTATAGCGGGTTTTGTGGCTAAAATGCATGAACAGATTGAGCCACTTTTCACGCAAGTGCTGATGATATGTGATGAGGAAGACTTGATAGGCCGCAACATGTTTGCTATTGATGGGTGTAAATTAAAGTCCAATGCGAGTAAAGAGTGGAGCGGCACATTCGATGAGTTAAGCCGCAAAAAAGCAAAACTAGAACGCGCAAGCAAACGTATTATTGAACGCCACCAATCACAAGATGGACTGGGCGAAGAGTTGATAACTCAGGACTTAAAACAAAAAGAAAAGCTGGATAGAAGTGCAGATAAAATCACCGATTTTTTAGCCACTCACGAAGAGAAAACAGGCAGTAAAGGCAAGCCTGTTAAAAGTAATATCACTGACCCAGATAGTGCGAAGATGACGACCTCAAAAGGGACAATTCAAGGCTACAACGGCATCGCGATAAACGATGATAAACATCAAATCATCCTGCAAGCACAAGCGTGGGGCTCAGTGGGCGAACAACAAACTTTACAGCCAGCCGTTGCACAATTAAAACAGCAACTCGCTAAACTCAATACAGAAAAAATGACAGATAAACACACCATCAAATTCACCGCAGACAGTGGGTTTAACAGCGAAGTAAATCTTGAGTTTATGGCGCAAAGTGGGTTCGATACCTACATTGCGGATAACCAATTTAGAAAACGAAATCCGCTGTTTAAAGCCAGCGAAACATACGAAACTGAGCAAGAAAAGCGCCGACTAAAACGCAGTAAAGGCAAGCCTCGGTTATTTACCTCAGACGATTTTCATTATGATGAAGCAACCCAAACATGCCGCTGCCCAGCAGGTAATGATATGTGGCGAAGCGGAGTTAATGTAAACAGCCATAACCAACAATACACACGATTCTGCGGTTACTTAAAAGATTGCAAAGTATGTCCACTACAACAGCAATGTATGCGAAAACCACCGATAGAAAGAGGACGACAAGTACAGTTTATAAATAATAAATCACGCAAAAAGCTGAGCTATGTAGACAAAATGAAAGTAAAAATAGACAGCCCCATAGGTCGACGACAATATAGCAAACGACTTGGTTGTATTGAGCCAGTGTTCGGGAACATTACAGTGAATAAAAGCATGAATAAATTGACCTTACGGGGTCAAGCGAAAGTAAATGCGCAATGGCAACTGTATTGCCTTGTTCATAATATAGAAAAGCTGCAATGAGAGAACAAACTAGACACCCATCCTAAATTTAGAGAACAAACTAGACACCCATCCTAAATTTTGCACTTTTCAAAATTAAAGGCTTGAGAGAACAAACTAGACACCCATCCTAAATTTAGAGAACAAACTAGACACCCATCCTAAATTTTGCACTTTTCAAAATTAAAGGCTAGCCTTTTATTAGTACAAAAAACAAGCAGGGCGTCTTATGGCAATCGCAAGAAAGCGTCAAGTAAGTTTGGTTGATACAAAATACTATCACTGTATTTCACGTTAAATAAACTAGACACCCACTCTAAATTTTGCACTTTTAGAAGTTAAAGACTAGCCTTTGTTTAGTGTAAAAAACAAGCAGGGTGTCTTATGGCTATCGCGAGAAAGCGTCAAGTAAGTTTGGCTGATACAAAATACTACCACTGTATTTCGCGTTGCGTGCGCCGTGCATTTTTATGTGGCGAAGACCACTTTACAGGTAAGTCTTACGAGCATCGACGAGGCTGGGTTGAAGACAAACTGCTTGAGTTAGCCAAGATATTTTGTATTGACGTATGTGCTTATGCCGTAATGAGTAATCATACACACTTAGTCTTGTATGTTGATGATAAAAAAGCGAATAGGTTAAATGATAAAGCGATTGTTATTCGCTGGCATAAACTGTGTAAAGGCACCGTACTTACGCAAAAATATGTACAGGGTGAAAAGCTAAGTAAAGTTGAACTTATCTTTTTTTATCAAACAGTAAAGGAATATCGAGAGCGCCTATCAAGTATTAGCTGGTTTATGCGGTTGTTAAATGAAGATATTGCTCGCAGAGCAAATAAGGAAGATAACTGTACCGGCAGGTTTTGGGAGGGGCGATTTAGATCGCAAGCACTGCTTGATGAAGCCGCACTTGCCGCCTGTATGGCGTATGTCGATTTAAACCCCATTAGAGCCAAGATGGCTAAAACGCCAGAAGAGTCAGACCATACCAGCGCTCAAGTACGCTTAATATGCGCAAAAGAAGGCAAGCAGCCAAAACAACTACTGCGCTTTGCAGGCATGCCACGTAAAATAATGCCCAAAGGGCTGCCGTTTGAGCTTAAATCGTACCTTGAACTTGTTGAATTAACAGGGCGTTGTATACGTGAAGATAAGCGAGGGTATATTGAGAGTTCACACTTACCCTTACTCGAAAGAGTGAATATATCCCCCGAAAACTGGTTAAAGCTCACCACACAATTTACGCGTGTATTTCATGGCGCAGTAGGCAGGCCAGCCTCACAAGAAGGTTATTGTGAAAACTTAAAGCGAAAGCGGCGAGCGAATATCAGTAACTGCGAAAAGCTACTAGCATAAAACTTAAACTACTCAGTACGAAATTAAAACTGCAAATATGCAGTCATTTTCATGCGTGCAATTTAGATTTAATAGGCTAATGACTTATTTAATGGATGAAATGGAAATAACCTGGTGTAGTGGCATAGTGATTTTGGCCACTATTTAAATACAAACTTGTATAAAACCAAGTGGAGCTTTTTTATGCCTTAGTTTTATTAAAAACGTCCACTAATGTTAAACTACAAAAAACTTAATTACTTAATATAGCTATGGCATTTTACATTCCTTTATTACAACCTCACTTTAAGCACATTGAAATTGGCGATACGCTTACATCACTTTGGAGTGGATGTGGCAGTATTGTGCAGTGCCAGCTTGATGATAAAGCCTGCGTTATTAAAGCGATTATAATACCCAGTTATATACACCATCCTAAAATTAAACAAAGCGAATTTGCGCTTAAAAGAAAGCAGCATTCCTATAGTGTTGAATACACTTTTTATAAGCTTTATAGCCAGTATTTACCAGTACATGCGCAAAGTATTGAATGTATAGGTGCAATTAATAAAGATGATGAATATGCGCTGGTATTTAAGGATTTCACCAAACATGGGTTTGCTCAAGCAGGGCCACAACATGTTAAAGCTATAGTAAAGTGGCTTGCACACTTTCATGCGTTTAACTTAAGTAAACCCGCTGAAGGGTTATGGCAGCAAGGCAACTACTGGCATTTAAGCACGCGCCCAGATGAGTTTAATAAACTAAAAGATAACCTTGATAAAAAGTCCGATATTAAAAATATTGCACATAAAATAGATGAGCAACTACAAAGTTGTGCGTACAAAACGCTGATTCATGGCGATGCAAAACTTGCTAATTTTGCAGCAAATGAGCACGATAAAATACTCGGTTATGATTTTCAGTATATAGGTGCAGGTTCTGGGATAATTGATGTAATGTATTTTATGACCAGTTGCTTAAGTGATGCACAATTACACGAGTGCGCTGATGAGTATCTTGCGTATTATTTTGATAATTTAAAGGCTGCTATTACTACTTATCATCCTACAGCACCAGCAGGTAAAATAGCTGACGATTGGCTCGCTTTATGGCCTGCTGCATGGGCTGACTTTTATCGATTTTTAGCTGGCTGGAGCCCCGAGCACCAAAAAATAAATAGTTATATGCAACAGCAAGTAAACAGCTGGTTAGCGAGTAACATTTAATAAACACAACGGGTTGATTGCTTGCATAAATATCAAGCAAAACAGTGCATTTTGGCACGATGTATCACGGCAAGATCATTATAAATTGAACTTATAGAGCAAGTAGTGATCAGATCAAGGCATAATAATTACTTGGTCGCATAAATATGAGCACTACTTTTCTGAAACATTTTAATTCAATTACAGATCCTC